>SKWB01000381.1 GCA_007129135.1 Halococcaceae archaeon
GACCGGACGCTCTCGACGGGGCGGGTGCTCTCGCTCTACGTCGCCGCGGTGTTCGTGAAGTACGTCACCCCCTACGGACAGGTCGCTGCCGAACCGTTCATGGCCTACGTCGTCGCGAGCGCGGGCGAACTCGACACCGAGAACGGCCTCGCGGCGATCGGCAGCGGCGACGTCCTCAACTACCTCCCGTACTACAGCCTCGGCGGTCTCGGCCTCGTCTTCGTCCTGCTCGCGAGACCCGCCGAACCGGACCTGCTGCGCTACGCCGTGGCACTCGCCGCACTCGCGGTGGTCGTCGTGGCGGCGGTGGTGCTGGTGCTCACCCGTCGCTCGCTCGTCACGGGCGCGATCGTCGTCGTCGCCGCGGTGGCCGGTCGCGGGATGGGTCGGCTCTCCGAGCGGGTGCTCGTGGCGACCCGTCCCGAGCGTGTCCGTCCCCGCGTCGAAGGGTTCTACGCGACGCTCGACCGGCTCGCGGCCCACCCTGGGCGGTTGGTGGCCGCGGTCGCCTTCGCACACGTCGGGATGGCGTTCCTGATGCTCCCCCTCTACACGTCCGCGCTGGCCGTAGGCGAGGTCGTCGCGCTCCCGGTCGTCGCGCTCGCGGTCGCGGCCAGCAAGCTCGGCTCGCTCTTTCCCGCGCCGGGCGGCCTCGGTGGGACGGAGGTGGTGATGGCCGCGATGCTGACGCTCGCGGCGGGCGTCGACCCGGCGACGGCGCTCGTGATCAGCCTGCTCTACCGGGTCGCGACCTACGGCCTCTCGCTGGTCGTCGGCGGGACGTCGGCGGTCGCGCTCTCCGCGCGCGGCCTGGAGTGATCCACGGCATTGATAATCGCTCCGACCGAACGAACGGGTATGCCCGCGACGCTCGAAGTCGTCTGTACCGACGACGATTGTGAACTCGATATGTTCGAACTCCACTACACCTACGACATGCCCGACGACGTGGGCGTGGCCGATTTCGTCTGCCCGTACTGTCGCGAGGGCACCCCGCTGGAGGCCATCGAACTATGAGCCTGTGGGACGCAGGCCGCTCGCTCGGCAACGCGGTCGTCCAGGGGGTCGGACGTATCGCGGGCCGCGTCCAGGAGTCGAAGCTTCTCGGCGCGGACCTGCTGGAGAGCGACGAGGAGTTCCTCGTCGTCTTCGACGCGCCGGGCGTGCGCCAGAGCGACGTGCAGGTGAAGTTCGTCTCCGGCGAGATCCACGTCAGAGTCGACCGGTTCCGCGAGTTCTACGAGGGCTTCGAGATGCGCTTTCCCGGCCGCGGGCTGACCCTCGACGGACGCGTCGAACTCCCGGAGGGGAGTGAGGTCGACCCGGACGCCGCGACCGCCCGACTCACCGACCACGGCACCCTCCACGTCCGCGTCCCGAAGGTCGACGACCGCTCCGGGGACACCGGCCCGCTCGGCGAACCGGAGACGCTCGACGACCACAGCGAGGCAGGCGTCGACGTCGAAACCGGCGACGAGGAGGTCGAGGTCGATCCCGACGTCGAGGCCGACCTCCTGGACGAGGACGGAGGAGACGACGAGACCGACGACCGCGTCTGATCAGCGGTCGTCGACCGCCATCCCCTCGCTGATCTCGAACGCCTCGTCTCCGGAGAACCGCCGCGGGTCGAACCACTCTACTCCCTCGCCGCCGAGGACCTCGCCAGCGAGTCGCTCGGCGATTCCGGGTGCACGCATGAAGCCGTGGCCCTGCCAGCCCGTCGCGACGAACAGGCCCTCGCGGAGTTCGCCACAGAGGGGGTCCCGGTCCGGCGTCGCCGTACAGAGCCCGGCCCACGCCTCCGCCACGTCCAGGTCTGCATCGAGCCGGTGGGTCGCACAGTCGTGTGCCGACGCGACGAAGCTCGGATCGCCGTCACGATCCCACCGCTCGGTGTCGCTCTCGACCAGTTCCGTGCCGTCGCCGACGAGCAACCGATCGCCCCAGGGGCGGAGGTAGACGCCGGCGGTCGCGTCGTAGACCATCGGCACGTCCGCCGGTCGGTCGGTCGTCCGGAGCGCCTGCACCCGGTACGGCTTCATCGCGACCGGGACCCCCGCATCCGCGAGCAGCCGCTTCGTCCACGCACCCGCGGCGACGACCACCCGGTCGAACGCCTCGACACCGGACCCCGGATCGACCCCGAGCGGGTCGGTCGAGAGCCGGGCTTCGACGCCGGTTCGAACCTCGACGCCCGCCTCCCGCGCCCGTTCGGCCACCGCCCGCGGGTAGGTTCCCGGGTCGGTACAGCCCGCGTCGGTCGTGACCGCGGCGACCGCGACGTCATCCGCGTGGACGGCGGGGAACCGTTCCGCGAGTTCGTCGGGGGCGAGTAGCTCTACCCCCAGGCCGTGTTCTCGCATCCGGGGCACCTGCTCGCGGATGAGACGCTCGCGCTTTCGGTCGCCCTCGCGAGCGAGCCAGAGGTACGCCGTGTCGTGGAACTCGAACTCCCCGGCTCCCGAGAGCTCGCGAAACCGTTCGACAGAGCGGCGGGCGATCTCCGCGTCCACTCGGTCGGAGAACGCGTCGTAGACGACGCCAGCCGCCCGCCCCGTGCTCCCCGCTTTCCGGGAGCCGATCTCCCCACGTTCTACGAGCGTCACGTCCGCGCCCTCCCTGGCGAGGTCGTACGCGGTCGTGACCCCGACTGCACCGCCGCCGACGACGCAGACCCTCATACGTGCTCTCTCGCCCGGAGTTCCGATCGTTCGCGCTCTGCGAGCCAGTCCACCAACGAGTCGAGTTCGGCGCTCGCCGCCTCGAACAGCCGCTCTCCGGCGTCCGTGCTCGCTTCCGTCGGCTCCCCCACCGCTCCGCTCTCGGTGAAATCGAGCGTGTCGAAGCCGAGCTCCGCGCCGTGGACCCGCTTCCCCCAGGACTCGCCCGCGTCCGCCTCCGCGTCAGCGAGCCGATCAGCTCTCACCAGCTCCCGCGCGACCGCGAGCACCATGCTCGACTCGACCTGGCAGGCGTGGCCCGGAAACGCCCCGAACTCCTCGTCGACGGTCCCCTCGATCGCCTCGAACCAGCTCCAGGGCGCGACGAACGCACGCTCGTCGTTCCGCAGGCGGCGGGCGACCCGCGAGAGGGCGTCGCGGTTCCCGCCGTGACCGTTCACGACGACGCACTTCTCGACGCCGTGGCTCGCGAGGCTCTCGACCGTTCCCTCGACGTAGGCCTCGAACGTCTCCGGGGGGACGGTGAGTGTCCCGTGGAACTGGCGGTGGTGGTCGCTCACGCCGACCGGGACCGTCGGCAACACCACGGCATCCGACCGGTCTTCGACCGTGGCCGCGAGCGCCTCCGCGGTGAGGAAGTCGGTACCGAGCGGTAGGGCGGGGCCGTGCTGTTCGGTGCTGCCTACGGGGAGGACGCCCACCTCGACCGCTTCGACCTGCTCGGCGAACCCCGTCGTCGTCTCCGTTGCGAGTCGCATGGTAGCGCCTCTCCCCCGCCCGACTTAGCTCTGATCGAACGGATCCCGCCGACGCAGTACGGTTTTACGGGTTCGGTGAGGGACCGAAAACGTGCCCCTCGCTCCCACGACCCGCCGACGGCTTCGCCGCTACTGGGCCGATCGGTTCGGCATCGACCCGGCCGCGTTCGAAAAGTCCGGCATCGTCGTGGGGACGGCAGACGAGGGCGGCGTACAGCTGTTCTCCCGCGGTGACGGGCTCCTGATCGGCGCACCGGAGCCGATCGTCGGCTCACTGCGATGTCGAAACGGTTCGCTCGCCGACCTCGACCCGACCGATCCGGAGGCGGTCCGCGGCTGGTTCTCGCGTCTCGGCGAGGTAGAGGCGGTCCTCGGTCCGGCGTTCTACGGCTACACCGACGGCGAGTCGGTCCGACCGGTCGAGAGTCGGGCCGAACCACTCATCGACGGGGACGAGCGGGCGTACGACCGGTTCCGCCGCGCCGTTCCGGTCGAGGAGTGGGAGAACGGCGGCCCCGCGTTCGAACCGGGACGGACAGTCGGGCTCTTCGAAGGTAAAGAAATCATCGCGGCGGCCGGCTACGAGGTCTGGGACGACGCACTCGCTCACCTCTCGGTGGTCGTCTCGCGGGCCCACCGCGGGCAGGGCCACGGGCGCGCGGTCGTCTCTCGGGCGACGGAACTCGCGCTCGACGACGGCCTCGTCCCGCAGTACCGGACACTCGACGCCTGGCCGTGGTCGATAGCACTGGCTCGCGATCTGGGGTTCGAGCGGTTCGCCACGGGAACGTTCGTGGCGGTCGAAACTACGCGATAAACGCCTCGATGCCCCGTGCCGGGTAGCCGACGATCGTGTCCGCACCGGCCTCGCGGAGCCGATCCACCCGCGCTCGGATCTCCGTCTCCGTCCCGCAGAGCGCGTAGTCGCCGCTCGCGGCGGCGAGCACCTCTCTCGCCCGACCGCTCGCGCTCGCGTCGGTCGCCGCGCCCTCGGGTAGCACCCGCGCGACCGGCCCGCGCCGGGAGACGTATCCGCCGACGGCGTCCAGCACCGTATCCAGATCGTCGCTGATCACGGTCGGCGCGTAGACCGCGACCTCGCCGCCGAAGCCGGCGGCTCGCAGCGAGCGGACGTCGCGCTCGGTCGACCGCGAGAGCAGTTCGAACTGCGTCGCGCCCGTCGCGAGCGCGAGCCGTTCGATCCCCTCGGTGCCGACCCAGGCGTCGGGTACCTCCTCGATCGCCGCGCCGAGTCGCGGCGCGATCGCCTTCTTCCGTTCGCCCTCGGTGAGGTAGGCGGGGTGGCCTGCGACGAGCACGCGACCCGCCTCCTCGGGGACGCGATCGACCGGGTCGGCCGGCCCGAGCGGGTCGAAGCCGTCGGCGCGCACCGGCGTCGTGAGCCGGAGGTCGAGACTCCCCGCGAGGTCGGCGAGCGTCTCCCGATCCGGGAGGTGGGCTCTCCCCTCGTAGTCGATCACCACCGAGGGGAGCGACAGCTCCGTCGCCCGACGAACGTCGCACTCGGCCGGTTTGAGCGCGACCGCGTCGATACCGGTCTCGCGGACGCTCCGCTCACTCTTCAGCACGTTTTCCTCCGATCAACATCCGATCACTCTCGTCGCGGAACTCGATCCATCGTCTGTGCGACCATGTGACTTCCGGTGGGACCGGCGTCGGTAAAAACGTGTCGTTCGGCGCAGGACACGGCGAGCTAGCCGTACGCCTCGGGGTCGAGCCGTTCGGGTGCGCGCCAGTCGGTCGTGAGTTCGAGCAGCTGGACGACCATCCGTCCGGTGGCTCCCCAGACGGTGTAGCCGTTCACGCGGAAGTAGTGGACGACGATCTCGCCGTAGGTCGGGTGCTCCCTGTGCTCGTACTCGTAGTTCTCCGGGTCGAGCAGCCCCGACACCGGGAGGACGGCGATCTCCGCGACCTCGCGCTCGTCCGGGACGTACTCGCGGTCGGGCACTCGCGCGACGACCGGCGTGATCGCGTACTCCGTGACGGTCCTGATGCCGTCGAGCGCGCCGAGTACCTCGGCCTCCGTCGGTTCGAGGCCGACCTCCTCGTTGGCCTCCCTGAGCGCCGTCTCGGTCAGGTCGGCGTCCTCCGGTTCGCGCCCCCCGCCCGGGAAGCTCATCTGACCGGGGTGTTCGCCGAGGTGGGCGGCCCGTTTCGTGAACAGCAGGTGGGGGTCGGAGCCCGAGGAGGGGTCGGAGTCGGCGGCTCGCTCGACGACCGGGACGAGCACCGCGGCCTCGCGCTCGGCGTTCCGCACCTGCCGCGGCGTCCGAGCGGTGAGGCGACCCAGATCCATGTCTCCCGGTAGTAGTCGGGGGATTAAAGGGTTTCAGTCGAGCCTCGTTCTGACTTCGCTCGCGTCGACGTTCGCCCACGCCTCGACGTCGTAGCTCACCTCGCGGAGCTCCGTCCGCTCGTCCTCGCCGTCGCTCGCCTCGGCCGCCGTGAGGAGCTCCTCGACCACTCGCTCGCCGAGCACGCTCCGGTCGACCTCGCGATCGGGCACCGACATAATGTGTGGCAGGTCCGTCGCGTCCGGCGGGAGTTCGGGGAAGGCGGTCGGCCCGGGGAGCAAGAGCGTCTCCTCGCCCTCCCACTCGACGAGCGCGTAGGCCTCGGTCGCGGCGGCGATCCGCCCGGAGATCGCCTCCTCGTTCGCCTCGCGGCCGGCCTTGAACGCGAGTTCGGAGAGCGCCTCGCGCAGTTCCTCGTGGGTGAGCGCTCCGAAGAGGTCGACCACCCCGGCCAGTTCGTCGTGGCTCGTCGCCATACCCCCCTCGAACGAGTCCGTCCCTATCAGTCTTCCCCGAAACGGTTTGGTCCCCAGCCTCCTCTCCCTCCCTATGCGCGAGAAGCCGACGGAGGAGGCGTTACTCGACTCGCTCTCCGAGACGCCACGGCCGACGGCGGCCGTGGCGAGCGAACTCTCCGCCGAGGTCGACCTCGTCCGCGAGCGGCTCACCGCACTCGAAGCGGAGGGTCGGGTCCTCGCCACCGAGGAGGGGTGGGTGCGGCGAACCGACGCCGACACGGACGAGCTACTGGACGAGAGCGA
>SKWB01000263.1 GCA_007129135.1 Halococcaceae archaeon
CGCTCGGTACGAGCCCACGCTTCCGTATCCGCCGGGCGATCCGCTCGGCGAACAGCAGGAGAACGCTCACGAGAAAGAGGTTCCCGGCGGCGTTCCAGAACCCGACCTCACCCCCGATCGCGGGGTCGTACGCGAGGACGAGGGTGAGCGCACCGTGATCGACCGACGCCGACGAACTGCGATCTCGAAACGAGGAACCCCTCCGGCTATGCGATCCCCGTCACCGAAACGACCAGCAGTGCGATCCCGACGAGGAGCAGACCGCCGCCGATCGCGCCCTGTTTGAGTGTCTTCGAGCGAAGCCGATCGGACGCCTCCTCCAGACTCCCCGTCGCGATCACGAGCGGGGTCTCGTCACTGCCTCGGACGACCGACCCGTTCGACTCCTCTACGTGTTCGCCGTGGACCAGCGCACGGTCGCCCTCCTGGATCATCGTGCTCTGGAGCCGGTCGCGGTCGGAGGTTGAACGGCCGATGCTGATCGTGACCGGGAGGTCGCTCAGCAGTCCACCCTCCCCGATCGGGACGTCCTCTTCGGGTTCGCCCAAGTGGAGGGTCGAGGACTCGAAGGGGTCGTAGCTTCCCCAGAGCGGGCCGTCCTGGTTCTCTTCCACCCAGCCGCCGTCGACTTCGATCCGTTCGCCGTCCTGCTTGATGGCGAACTCGCCGACCGACAGTCCAGCCTCTTCGGTCACCCACTTCGTTCTGCTTCCGCTCTTCGAGCCCGAGCGTTTCTTCTTCCGCCGGCGAAGCCGCCACGCCCAGAGTGCCGGCTTCGCGGTGGCGGTATCGTCTCCGATCTCCTCCGGGAACGTCTCGGTCGTCGCTGGCTCTTCGACCTCGACGAGTCCGTGGACGGTGCGTTCACCCGATCGATCACCCTCATCCGCGGCCGCGGTGACCGTGGTGTACTGTCCGTGCAGGGTCCAGGCGTTGTACGCGAACGCCGCTCCGGCAAGAACGAGGATCCCACCGAACGCGAACTGTCCGAGATCGACCATGTTCCCGGTTATCAGAGCTACAGTAAAAGGCTACTGGGGATTTGGAAGCGCCCAACCCGGCTCCCGATCGTGATTGGCCCATCAAATCACGTCCTCGAATAGGATACCGTAGAAGAACGGATGAATGGACTCCACAAGCCGAACCACTGGGAACGGTTCCTCGTTTCCGCTTTCGATATCGTATCGACCTCTACTCCGGTCGAGGGAACGATCTCACCCGGTCAACGTCACCGTGATCCCACCGGCGACGATCACACACGCGGCGGCGACGAGCCGCGGGGTCACCGTTTCGACTTTCCGGAGCAGGAGTGCGGAGATCACGACGACGATCAGTGGACTCGTCTGCATGATCGGGACGACGACGCTCACCCGCGAGACGGAGAGGCCGGCGTAGTAAGCGAGTAAGAAGGTGGTGCTCGCGACGCCCGCGAGTAGGTACCACTTGAGCGCGCCGGCGGGCACGCTCGCCCGTGTCGGCAGCGCCCCTTTCCACCGGAGATAGCCGAGGAAGACGACGAGCGCGGCGGCGGTCTTGATCGCGAGTCCCATCGGGACCGAGGTCCCCTCCTCGAAGCCGACCGTCGCGAAGATCGGCTCCATCCCGAAGAAGAGCGCCGCGGCCAGCGGCAACAGGAGGCCGTGCCAGGGGGTTTCGTTCCCCGCTGCGCGGTCCGTGGCGGCCTGTTCCCGGGAGACGAGTGCGATCCCGGCGACTATCAGCACGATCCCGGCCACCTGGGCTCCGGTCACTCGTTCTTCGAGGAAGAGAACGGCCAGCACCGTCGCGTGGAGCGGCATCGACGCCTTCACCGGCTCCGCCCGGCTCGCCCCGACGCGTTTGATCCCCTCGTAGAAGAGCGCCCGTCCGAGGATCGTCCCGACGATTCCCGCGGCGGCGAACGCAGCGATCGACCGAGGCGTGACCGTGGGGTTCGGATCGAGGGCGAACGCGAGCGGGAACAGGACGACGACGTTGACACCGATGACGACGAGCAGGGCGTCGTTCGCTCGTCCCTCACGGGTCGCGAGCCGTATCGTGAGCGCCTGTGCGGCGAGCCCGCATGCGGCGAGAACCGCCAGCGTGACCCCGAGAGCCGAGACCATACTCTCCCTCGGGTGAATCCGAATATAGTGCCTGTGAATCGTCCGCCGGTTCGAATATCGGTGATATGACAACATCTCTCTCCGCACAGTGCTACCGGTAGCTCTTCGCTGACGATCACGCCCCGTTTTCCGATCCAGAGAAGCTCCGACGGATTTATCACAAATGTTATGGTACACTGTTGTACTGCTACCACTGACACGCTCTTCTCCCCATGACCCCTGACTCACCCTCTCACGTGGCGATCGAGGCGACGGCCCTGACCAAACGCTTCGGCGGGACGCCCGTGGTCGACGGAATCGACCTCTCGGTCCCGTCGGGAACCGTATACGGCTTTCTCGGGCCGAACGGTGCGGGAAAGACCACGACGATGCGGATGCTGACCTCGCTCACGCCGCCGACGTCGGGCGAGGCTCGAGTGGCCCGAGCGCCGATCACCGACCGGGACGCGGTGCGAGCGCGGATCGGGTACCTGCCCGAGGAACCGCCCGTCTTCGACGAACTGACCGGCTCGGAGCAGCTCCAGTACTTCACGAGGCTCCGAAACATCCCCCCGGAGGAGGCGACCGAGCGAATCGAGCGCTGGCTCGAGCGCTTCGACCTCCGGTCGGATGCGGGCAAACGGATCGCCGACTACTCGAAGGGGATGCGCCAGAAGATCGGTCTAATTCAGGCGCTGATCCACCGACCGCCGGTGGTCTTCCTCGACGAGCCGACCAGCGGGCTCGACCCCCGCGCGGCACGGACCGTCCTCGACGTGATCGCCGAGCTCACCGACGAGGGTCACACGGTCTTTCTCTCAACGCACATCCTCTCGGTCGTCGAGGAACTCGCCGACCGGATCGGCGTGCTCTTCGACGGTCGGATCGTCGCGGAGGGCTCGCCGGAGGAGCTGACCGCACAGGCCGAAGCTGGAACGGATTCGACGCTCGAGGACGTCTTCCTCGACCTCACGACCGAGGTCGCTCCCCTCCACGGATGACGGTCGATCTCCTCGCGACGAGTCGAACGATCGCCCGGACCGAACTCGTCCGGAAGTGGCGCTCGCTCCAGTCGAGTACGGGTCAGCTGATCGCGATGGGCATCTTCGCGATCTTCGTCCTCCTCTTCTCGATGATCGCCCTCTCTGGTGTATTCTTCGCTGGTCAGGCGATCGCCTCGGGAGCGATCGACTCGCCGCTCGAAGGCATGCGCGCGCTGTTCGTCGGTCTCTGGGTAGGGACGGCCCTCTTCTCCGGCTATCGGGTGTTCACGATCGCGCTGGAGGTGGAACGAATCGACGGCCTGCTTACGACGGTCTCTCACCGCGAACTGATCGGCGGGCTCGTACTCGCTGAACTCGCCCTCTGGACGGTCCCGACGATCCTCTTCGGAGGGCTGTTCGTCACCGTGTTCGGCCTCGGAATGGGCTCGCCCGCCCTGATCCCGTTCACTCTCCTCGCGCTCTGTCTGACGGTCCTCACCGCGATCCTGAGCGGGTTCGTCCTCTCTCTACTCGTGAAGAACGCCGGTGTCCGCTCGAAACTGCTCGCCCGGCTTCGGACCCTCGCGTTCGTCGTGCTGGGGATCGCCTACTTCTGGTTCTTCATCAGCCAGGCGTTCACCTCCGTCTGGGACCCGCTGGTCTCCGTCTTCGGCCCGACCCCGATCGGGTGGTACGGCGAACTATCGCTGATCGGTGCGGGTGTTGGCTCCTCACCGATTCTCGCCCTCGGTGCGGTGGGAGCGACCGCCGGGTTCGTCGGGCTCAGCGTGCCGCTACTGGCTCGGCTCGCGGGCCTGCTCTGGTACGCCGACGGCATCCACATCGAGAAGGATCATTCGAATTCGGTGGAGGGCTCTCGTTTCTCGGGGACCGTCTCCGAACCGATGCTCGGGGTGGTGGCCGCCGATCTGAAACGCGCCCGTCGGGCGCCGATCACGCTCTCGTTCGCGATCTACCCGCTGATCGTCCTGATCAACCCCCTGATCACCCTCTTCGAGACCGGATCGGTCACGGGCTCGTTTCCCCTCTATGTCGTCCTCTGTGGGGCGTGGGTCACGGGTTCGCTGTTCACACTGAACGTGATCGGAAACGAGGGTGCGGTGCTCCCGATAACCGTCTTGAGCGATGCCCCCGAACGGGCGCTGATCGGCGGACACACGCTCGCTGGCGTGGCGATCGGACTGCCGCTCACCGTCGGCTCGGTCGCGCTCCTCGCCATCCTGAGCCCACACGACATCGGTGCAGTCCTCACGATCACTGCCTCCGCGGCCGTCCTCGCTCTGGCTGCCCCTCCGCTCGCGACCGGGATCGGCGCGAAACTCCCCCGGTACGACGCCGTGAGCGTCTCCCGGAGCACGAAGGCGATCATCCCGAGTACGATCGCGTTCGTCGTCTACTCGCTCGCGCTGCTCGCTATCTCGCTCCCGACGCTGTTGCTACACACACAGCTGTTCGGACGGTGGCTCGCGGGCGTATTCGCGACCGATCTCCTCGTCGTCCACGCGATCGGAACGGGACTCACGGTCGCTCTCGCGGCTGGGGCTGCACTCGTTTCGGTGTGGATCGCCATCCGAACGGTCCGTGACTACTCGATCGAGTAGAACGACAGACCGGTCTTTTCGATGACCGAGAATCGCCAGTGGTCTTTCCCCAATCTACCGCTGGCCGTCGCCACCGAGTACGGTCAGTGCCCGGAGACACGCCTGGAGGTGGTGCTGAAAGGTCAGGTGGCAAACATCGAAGGATTCGACGGGTCACTGTGTTTCGACCGGGGTGGCTCACCGACGTTCTCAGCACCAATTTCGGTCACGACGACTGTCTCGACGGCCAGTGTAGTCGCCCTGTAGGGGGTGGCTTCTGTTGTCTGGGTCGACTGTACCGAGCGGCCAGTCAGAAACAACCCTATCTTGACACTTTTTGGGGTTTGGTAGCCGTGATCACCGTCCGATCGAAGCCCGTTGTGAAGTCATTATTTATTTGTACGTGGATGAATAGGTTCTCCTATGAAAGCTGTCGTCCTCGCCGCCGGGAAGGGAACGCGGTTGAGACCACTCACGGACGAGAAACCGAAGGGGATGGTCGAGGTAGACGGGAAGCCGATCCTCACGCGCTGTTTCGAACAGCTCGTCGAACTCGGCGCGGACGAACTGCTCGTCGTCGTCGGCTACAAGAAGGAGGTCATCATCGACCACTACGGCGACGAGTTCGAGGGAACGCCGATCACCTACGCCCACCAGCGCGACCAGAGCGGCCTCGCACACGCGCTGCTCACCGTCGAAGAACACATCGACGACGACTTCATGCTGATGCTCGGGGACAACGTCTTCGACGCGAACCTCGTCGACGTGGTCCGCCGCCAGCACGAAGACCGCGCGGACGCCGCGTTCCTCGTCGAGGAGGTCCCGTGGGAAGACGCCGATCGGTACGGCGTCTGTGAGACGAACAAGTACGGCGAAATCGTCGAGGTCGTCGAGAAGCCCGAGGATCCGCCGTCGAACCTCGTGATGACCGGGTTTTACACCTTTACGCCGGCGATATTCCACGCCTGTCACCTGACCCAGCCCTCCAATCGCGGCGAGTACGAGATCAGCGAGGCGATCGACCTGCTGATCCGCTCGGGACGAACGATCGACGCGATCCGGATCGACGGCTGGCGGATCGACGTCGGCTATCCCGAGGACAGAGACGAGGCCGAACGGCGGCTCGCCGGCGAGGTAGACGTCGAAGCCGCCGAGACGGCGTGAGCGGCGAGGGGTAGAATGGACTACGATCGGCTGGTATGGGGCCGCGATTCCGAGAGGCAGCCGACCGTTCCGCTACACTATCCGCTGCTCGCTGTCCTCGCATTCAGCGCTGCTATCGCCCCGAACACGTGGTTCATTCCTTCCCGCGTAGCCTATATGATCTCGCTTTCGGCGTTACTGGTTGTAATCGTGTACGCCGTTTTACTGACGGACATCCGCCTGACGACCGACCCGATCTTCCTGCTGCTCATCGGGGGGTACTGGGTTGGGCTGGTCGCTCACTACCAGTTTCACTCGCCACACACGGAGCTGTTCGAGTATATGATCGTCACGCCGATCGCGGTGTTCGCGACGGTGATCGTCCTCCCGCGACTGGTCAGGGGCCGAAGACAGACCTTTGCGATGGGGCTGACTATCGTAGGGGTTCTCGCAGCCTTGTTCGGGATATGGATGCTCTGGCGGACCGCTCAGGGCGCCCCGATTACGATCATGGGCTCGACACCACATCCCGTTGGTCGTAGCGTGATGGGACATGAGGCGCTTCCAATACACACCCGGTCCGTCTTTTGGAACTCGAACAGCTACGGATTGTTCATGATGATCGCCTCGCTCGCTGCACTCTACACGGTCTTAGCGCGTGGTGGCCTACTCTGGATACTCGCGTTACTGACGTGCGTGC
>SKWB01000270.1 GCA_007129135.1 Halococcaceae archaeon
CTTCCGGGTCGAACGCGACGGCGAGACGCGCGAGGCGATCCTCGTCGTCCACGACGGTGGCGTCGACGCCTGGGAGAACTACTGCCAGCACTTCACGCACATCAAACTGGACAAGGGCACGGGTGCGCCGATGCGAGACGGCGAGATCCTCTGTGCGAACCACGGGGCGATGTTCGAGGCAGGTACAGGATACTGCACGTTCGGGCCCTGCGAGGGGGCGTACCTGAACCGGATCGAGATCGAAGTGAGAGAGGAGGAGGTCACCCTCGCGGACGGGCGCTACGCGTTCGTCGGTCTCGGCCCGGAAGAGCGCGACCCGACGGACCTCTCCTCGACGTCGAACATCGAGTTCTGAGAGTGGGCACCGGAGCCGGTCGGATCTCGTGGGCTCTGACGAACCCCCGTCCGTATCACACGCCACCGGTGTCGCTCGATCCTGCGTCGAGGAACTGCGAACTGCGAGGACGATACCTCCGAGGTCGACCGGTTCGGGCACTCTCGCACCCGAACCGGGGACACTGGCGCGGATGGAGAACCAGGGTTTCCGGCCACAGTAAGAGGGTAGATTGCCCCATTGAACGGGGTTTTGTAGCCGTCGGACCGACGGGTGTACCACGAGTGATCGGACCGATACGCCGCGTGACCGAGGTCGCCCGCCCCCGAGTCGTAGGTCCGATCACGGCCGGCCACGGCGTCAACGAGTTCTTCGCGATCGTCGTCCCGCCGATCATCCCGCTGCTCGTCGCCGACTTCGGGATCTCATACGGCCAGGCGGGCTTCCTGCTCACGGTCTTCTTCGCGATGTACGTCCTGTTCCAGCTGCCCGCCGGCGCGCTCGCCGACCGGATCGGGAAGCGGCGGCTGCTGATCGGCGGCCTCTTCGGGATGGCCGCTGGGGTCGCGCTGGCGGCGACGGCGACGACGTACGGGACGCTCGTCGTCGCCCAGACGATCGCCGGGATCGCCGGCGCCACGTTCCACCCGACTGGCATGGCGATCGTGAGCGACGTCGAGAACGAGCGGACCGAGGGGAAGGCGATGGGCGTCTTCGGCTTCGGCGGCGCGCTCGGGACGCTCTCGGCTCCGCTGGTCGTCGGCGGGCTGGCCGCGCTCTTCGGCTGGCGGGTCGCCCTCGCCGGGGCGGTCGCCCTCGGGACGCTCGTCACGCTCGCCATCGTGCCGTCGCTCTCCGACGGCGGCGAGGGCGACGGTGGCGGCCGGGAGACGACACTGTCGGACGGCGGTCGCGAGTTCAGCTTCGGCGGGGCGCTCCGGTCGGTTCGCGCGGCTGTCGCCGTCCCCGTCACGCGCGGTGTCGTGGTCCTCTTCCTCGTGACGCTGGTCCTCTCGCTCCAACACCGGGCGATCCAGACGTTCACGACGGCCTACGTCGGCGGGGCGGCCGGCGGCTCGGTCTCCGTCGGCAACCTCGCGTTCTTCACCCTGCTGCTCGGCGGGAGCGTCGCCTCCCTCTGGGCCGGCGACCTCGCCGACCGGTTCGACCGGCGGCTGCTCGGGATCGGGGCCGCCCTCGCCACGGCCGGCCTCGTCGCGACGACGCTCGTCCTGACCGACCTCCTCGGTGCGCTCCCCTCGATCGCGCTGATCGCCGTCCTCGCCGTCTGGTTCGCGTTCATCGGCGTGGGGATGTACGCCAGCTACCCCGTGAAGAACGCGCTGGTCTCCGAACAGGCCGACGCCGCCTACAGCGGGAGCCTCTTCGGGGTCATCCAGACCGCCTCGGCGGTCGGGAGCGCGAGCGGGCCGGCGATCGTCGGCCTCCTCTCGGACCGGTGGGGCGTCGCCGCTGCGTTCCCCGCGATCGCGGCCGCGAGCCTCCTGCTCGCCGTCCTGTTCTCGGTGTTGCTGGTAGGGGAGTGAGCGCGTCGGATCCCGTCGTTCCTCGATCACGATCCGAACGACGCCGGAGAGGGGTCCCCCGGGAGATTCGGGTGGCTCCGACGAATCCCGTCACTCGATCGTGAACGCCGGCTCCTCGACCGACTCGCTCTTGCACTCCGGACAGCGAGACGGTCGGTTGAGCGGGTCGTCGAAGCCAGAGAAGCCACAGTCGCGGCACGTCGGCGGGGCGACGAGCAGCTGCTCGTCGCCGTGTTCGAGCGAGCGGGAGACGTGTTCGACGTGGCTCAGCGCGGAGCCCGAGGTGATGCCGAAGGCGGCGGCGAGCGCGCTGGGCGTGGCGGGTTCCGATCGGAGGCGCGAGACGATCCGCTCGCGGGTCGTCCGGTCGTCCATGTCGGTACGGAGAGCGCCATCGAGGAGACGGTTTCGGACGGAGCTGTCAGCGGCGAGACGAAGGGGAACACACTTCAGTCTATCCATCAGTGTATGGACATGGACGCAGTCGTACTGGCGGGTGGGTACGCCACCCGCCTCTGGCCGATCACGCGCAACCGACCGAAGATGTTCCTCCCGGTCGGCGAACGGGCGGTCATCGACCACATCTTCGAGGAGCTGGAGCGGGACGACCGGATCGAGGACGTCTACGTCAGCACGAACGAGCGGTTCGCCGAACCGTTCGAGGAGCATCTCGCCGAGAGCGAGTTCGAGAAGCCGCGGCTCTCCGTCGAGGAGACGACCGACGAGGACGAGAAGTTCGGCGTCGTCGGCGCGCTGGCCCAGCTCGTCGAGCGCGAGGGGCTCTCGCGGGACACGATCGTCGTCGCCGGCGACAACCTGATCAGCTTCGACTTGGCAGAGTTCGTCGACTTCTTCGAGGCGAAGGGGGGCCCGACGCTCGCGGCGTACGACGTCGGCTCGGCCGACCGTGCGAGCGCCTACGGCGTCGTCGAACTCGAGGGCGAGGAGGTCGTCGCCTTCGAGGAGAAGCCGGACGAACCCCCCAGTACGCTCGTCTCGATCGCCTGTTACGGCTTCCCGGCCGAGACCCTGCCGCTGCTCTCGGAGTACCTCGCAGACGGGAACAACCCGGACGAGCCGGGCTGGTTCGTCGCCTGGCTGGTCGATCGCGGGCCGGTCTACGCCTTCACGTTCGAGGAGGCGTGGTACGACATCGGGACGCCCCAGAGCTATCTCGAGGCGGTCTCGTGGTACCTGGACGGGGAGAACTACGTCCACCCCGACGCGACGGTAGAGCGCGCGGAGCTCGCCGGCGACGTCCACGTCATGGCGGGGGCGACCGTCGAGAACGCCCGCGTCACCCGGTCGGTCGTCTTCGAGGACGCCGTGGTGCGCGACGGCGAGATCAGGGACACGCTGATCGACCGGGAGACGCAGGTCCAGGGGATCGACCTCTCCGGTGCGGTGATCGGCGCGCACACGAAGCTCAACGCCAGCTGAGAGGTCAGGAGATCCGGGCCTCGGTGATCCGCAGCCGCCCTCTGGTGCCGTCCCACTCGGTCTCCGCCTCGTACTCGATCCGCCGGTCCATGTGCGGGCCCGCGACCACGAGCGTCTCGAACTCGCCGCCCTCGCCGAGGACGTGGACGCCGTAGCGCTCGTTCAGCCCCTCGAGCTCCGTGAGCGCCTCCTCGTCGAACGTTCGCCCGAGCCAGGACTCGTCGAGGCCGGCGGCGGCGACCTGTACGACGTGGATCTCGAAGCCGGCGTCGAGCATCTCCCGGGCGAGCATCGAGGGCTCGCGCCGCCAGAGCGGGGCGAACAACGCACAGCCCAGACGCTCGCACATCGCTTCGATCCTGCTCGTCTGGAACTCGCTCTCGACCGCGCCGGCGGTGAGTCCCGCGATCCCACCAGGTTCGGTCTCCGCGAGCGCGACGAGCGCCGCCTCCAGCGGTTCGAGTTCGGCGTCACCCTGCGCGCTCGCGTCGACCGCCTCAGTCGCGGCGAGGTCGCCGGGATCGACCTCCGAGAGCGGGAGGCCGACGCTCTCGGCGGCCAGCGCCGTCAGCTCCGTCGCCGGGACGTGGTACATGTAGGAGTCCTCGGAGGGGTGGACCGTCACGAGCCGGGAGACGGGAAGCCCCTCCTCCAGCGCGCGATAGAGCGCCCAGGAGGAGTCCTTCCCCCCCGAAAAGAGCGAGATCCAGGCCCCGTCGTTCGACATGGTCCCCGTAGCCGGTGGGAGGGCAAAGCCCCTCTGATGCGGCCCGGCCTAGTCGAGCAGCTCCGGTTCGGCGTCGCGTTCGATCCCACGTGTCTCCCCGAACGCGTTGCCCGTGTACATCCCGAGCAGGCTGACGAGGATGCCGAGGGCGATGAACGCCGCGAGGTGCTGCAACGGCGAGAGGGCGAACCCCTCGACCGAGACGACGCCGATGTCCATCGGCGGCACCCGTGTCAGCGAGAGGATCGCGCTCTGCTGGAGGATATAGGCGGAGACCCCGCGGACGACGAGGCCGAGGGCGACCACGCCGAACGGGAGGTTGAGGTAGGCCGCCGAGACCGGTCCGTCGCGGATCCACTCGTCGAGGAGCCGGCCGGTCGAGGCGACGAGCGCGGCCGCAGCGAGCCACGGCACGCTGTCGAAGACGAACTGCATGACCGGGAGGAGATAGCCGTCTGCCGTCTCCAGCCCGGAGACGCCGATCGCGCCCGCGAACGCGCCGATCAGTGCGAGGCCGCCGGCGACCGCGTAGGTGACGACCGACACCTGCCCGGAGTAGAGCGCGTTCTGCACGCCCCCCGGGACACGCGCGAGCAGGGTATCGACGCCGAGACCCTTGTACAGGAGGAACAGCCCCATCGCCGCGGTGATCGCGGCGATCCCGACGACGAGGCTCGTGTAGGTGACGAGCGCGGGGAGGACGAGCAGGGCGACCCCGAGCGGGACGAGCGTCGTCCGCCTGAGCTCCTCGTCCGCGAGGAACTGCTTGAGGAAGTAGTAGGTCGACTCGATGTCGCGGGCCTGCCTGACGACGACCCGGTCCACCGAGTCGACGCGAACGCGGCTCTCGACGATCGGCACGAGCCGTTCGGTCTCCGCGCTGTCGATGACGACGACCGCCGACTCGATCTCGTTCTCAGAGAGTAGCGAGTCGATCTGGGCGGCGACCGCCCGGTCGGCGCTCACGACAGAGTCGCCGCTCCCGGAGACGAGCGCGACGAGCGTCTCCTCGCCCTCGTCTTTGAGTTCGCGGCTGATCCGCAGCGCCTCGAGCAGGCAGTTGACGCCCGCGTCCTCGGGGTCGGCGAGGCCGACGTCGACGACGAGCGAGCGCACCGCCTCCCAGCCGACGATCGGTGCGGAGAGCCCCGCCCTGGCGGCGATCTCGCCCGACCGGTCGAGGCAGACGACCAGCGTGCTCACGGATGAGAACCACTGGCCCGGAGGATAAAAACCTCTTCTTACAGCCGGATCTCGAGCTCCCGATCCGGGTCGCCGACGACCGCGCTCGCGATTCCGGCGCCGAAGGCGTAGGCGCTCGCCTCCGCCCCGCCCCGGAACCGTGCGAGCAGCCCCTGTGGGGGTTCGAACGCCTCAACGTCGACCTCGTCGACGCCCAGCAGCTCGGCGAGTCGATCCTTCGCGTCGTCCCTGGTGCCGAGCGCGTCGACCAGCCCCAGATCGAGCGCGTCGGTGCCGAGGTAGACCCGGGCCTCGGTATCGCGCACCGTCTCCGGATCGATGCTCCGTCCCTCGGTCACCCGGTCGACGAACTGCTCGTAGATGTCGTCGATCAGCCCCTGGAGGTACTCGCGCTCGTCGTCGTCGATCTCCCGCAGGGGAACGCCCGCGTCCTTGTAGTCGCCGGCGGCGAAGCGCTCGTAGGAGAGCCCGACCCGGTCGGCGAGTTCGGCGGCGTTCACCCGCGAGCCGATCACGCCGATCGAGCCGACGATGCTCGCCTCGCGCGCGAAGAGCTCGTCACAGGCGCTCGCGATCCAGTAGCCACCGGAACCACAGACGTCGGTGGCGTAGGCCACGGTCGGCCCGTCGAACCCGTCGATCGCGAGGCGGATGTCGTCGCTCGGGACGACCTGCCCGCCCGGCGTGTTGAGTCGGACGAGCAGCCCGTCGATCTCCTCGTCCTCGTCGGCCGCCTCGATCTGGTCGACGACGTCGTCCGCGGCGGCGGCGCTCGTCCCGCCGCGAAGCGGCCTCCGTGGTCGTTCCCTGACGATCGGGCCGTCGACACCTACTTCCGCGACGCCGACCGGTTTCGCTCGGAACCGGCGGAGGACGCGTGGGACGACGGCGACACCGGCGAACAGCGTCGCACCGGAGGCGGCGAGGACGGACCGGGGGAGTCGATCGGTGAGCGCGCTCATACCGACGGGTAGCGCCGCGCCGTGAGTAAAGCTTCGCTTCCGTCCCTCGAGAGAGAAAAATTGAGAACGCGGGCCTCAGAGCAGGCCGGTTCGCTGGAGCTTCATCAGGTCCTCGGTGTCGAGGGTCTCGCCCTCCTTGAACCGGTCGTAGATCTCCTGGGCCTCCTGTTTCTCCGCCTCGCGCTTCTCGGCGCGCTTGCCCTCGCGGCGGTCTTTCTCCTTCTTGTCCAGCTGGCGGAGTCGCTTCTGGACGCGGA
>SKWB01000036.1 GCA_007129135.1 Halococcaceae archaeon
CTCCGGTTCGGGAACTGGCCGGTCTCGACCATCCGTTCGACCTCTTCTATCTGCTGTTCTGGGATTCGCAGTGTCACACGTTCCATTGTTGGGTCCCCCTTGGCGTAAGACGCCAATCGGTATCCACCGATCGTGTCTTACACACGCGCCGAATACGGCCCCATCCACGGCTCGCCGCACGACGCCTGTGTAAGACGTGTCTTACATGCCCCTATCGAGTCCCTGATTTGTCTTAAATCTACCGGCCACGTATTACACTCGCTACGGGTCGAGCACGTCCGCGGCCGGCGTCCGACGCCCACAGGTCGGACAGAACGCCCAGTCCGAGCGGATCTCGTCGCCGCAGTCACAGAAGACGCGGTTCGACCGCTTCTCCCCGCAGTTCGAGCAGTGGACGTGGTCCGCGGCGACCGTCTCACCACAGCGTCCACAGGCCGCCATCGTCCCCTCGCTCGTCTCGGAATCGCGGGACGACGCCGTGTCCGACGCGTGGGAGACGGTCCGTTCGTCGTCGATGTTGACGGTGACGCTCACCTCCTGTGGCGGCGCGCGCGCGCCGACGCGCTCCTCGACGAGCGCGTCGATCCGCTGGGCGAGGACGTCGTCGAGGCTCTCGCGTTCGGGCGCCGCTGGGGCGCCGGCGGCGTCGAGATACCGTCTGAGCGCCTCGCGCATCACCTCGCTCTTCGAGGCGTCGAGCGCCTCGATCCGCTCGACGAGGTCCTCGTCCGCCCGGAACGTGATCTTGCTCATCTCCGTCTCAGGCGGGGGAACGCGGCCGGGAGATATGAGTTTTGCCACTCCGTCCGACGCGCGTCTCACACCGTCCAATGAAAATTCTTAAGTCCGGGAGCGGCGGACTCGTAGCTATCCGCCCTTAGCTCAGCCTGGTAGAGCAGCCGACTGTAGATCGGCTTGCCCCCCGTTCAAATCGGGGAGGGCGGACTTTTGCTGCGAACGACGTGAGCAGTGGAGAGTCCACCCCGACACTGTTTGAACACGCCAGTCGCAGCGCGCGAACGGTGTGACCGCGACCGTCTGGCATCTGTTCAAATCGGGGAGGGCGGACTGCTTCTCGGTGGGACGAACGGCTACTGGAAAGCGTCCGGCCCGGGACGGTCCGTAAACGCCAGTCACACGCCGCGAACGGAGCGATCCGGGCCGTCTCGCGTCCGATCGAGTCGGGCGAGTGCCGGCTCCGAGCGTGTGGAAGCTTCGTTTTCGTGAACACGCGAGGTCGATCTCCGGCCGTGTTCGGCGTGTAATACGGTTACGGGAGCGGGGTGGACCGCCCTTTCCGGTGGAGATCCGGACGCGAGGCGGATCGCTCAGCGCTCTTCGAGTTCCTCTGCGCTGAGCTCGTCGTCCAGGTATCGCTCGCCGAGCTCCGCGAGGGAGTACCGGTACTCCTCACCCTCGCGCTGGACGAGGAGGCCCCGGATCGCGAGCTGCCGACAGCGGTCGGCGACGTACTCCGCGCTCCGTTCGAGGTCCCGCGCGATCACGGTGGGGGTCTCCGGCTCCGATCCACGGAGGCGCTGCATGATCCGTTCGTCCGTGTTCGTCATCCAATCGATCTGTAGCCGGGTCTTCTGCGGACGAAAGCCGGCGTGCTTGATCCGGTCGAGCAGTCCCATGGAATGGGTTCGAGAGCGAGCCGTATGACTCTTCTCAGCCCGTCGGGGGATCGGGGCCTCACACCGGGAGCCGATCGCGTACGACGGCGGCCCCGGGGGCCCCGTCGTAGATCCAGAGCGCGAGTCCTGCGACGAGGATCGGGGCTTCGAGCCAGAGCGTCGTCACCTCGACCCCGCCGACCGTTCCGAGCGGTTTGACGCCGCTGTACTCGGGCATGTAGGTGACCGGCCAGAGGAGGAAGCCGAGTTCATGGTAATCGCCGGAGAGGACGTGCCAGGGGACGTCCGCCGCGACGTGCGAGAGGTAGCCGATCGCGAACGCGATGCCGAGTAGCGTGCGGTCGCTCCGACGGGCGAGGAGCCAGACGAGCGCGATCAGCGGCAGCGCGAACAGCAGTGAGTGTGCGAGCGCCCGGCCCACGGGAAACAGGCCGACCCAGTAGACGGGCCTGTCGATCAGGTCCGGCAGCGTACTCGCGACGACCGCGACGAGCGCCGCCGCGCCGGTCGGCGCTCGGTCGAGACGCCACCGAGCGTACCCGGCGTAACACAGGTAGGCGACGGCGAGGTGGACGACCGGCTGCACGGACGGGCGTTCGTGAGTCGGCGAAAAAAGCGTGTCCCGGCAGCGGCAACCGTGAGGCCGCTCCCAGGGTCGGACGAGAGCGAGCGCCACACCTCCTGACGGTGATGGCGCGCCCGAGCGTCGAGGGGCGAGCCGGTGTTCGGCCCTCACACGACCGGGGTGACTCCACCCCGAGACCCGATCGGATCGCCGAGCGCCTCACCACCGAGGTCTCGGTGGGCGGCAGCTATTTCTCCTCGGTCGGCGACGAGAGCAGCGACGGTGGTGAGAACTCGTGCCGACGCGCGACCGAGGAGTCGAGGAGATGGAACCGCTCGTCGTACGGACGTCCGCCGAGGAGACCGGCGGCGAGTTCGTCCGGTTCGAGCTCACGCTCTACCCACGAGAGCGGGCAGACGAGCCTGAGGCCGCCCTCCACCACAGACGGTGGCCGATCGATTTCCCGACCGAACACGTCCACCCGAACCAGGACGAGCGCTGGGAGGTCCTTCGGGGTGGGCTGTACGTGTCCACCGGCGGCACCGAGAAACAGCTGGGTGAAGGGGAGGCAGTGACGCTCCCCGCGGGGGTGCCCCATCGGATCTGGAACCCGCTGGACGAGCCCAGCCGCGTCGGCCTCGAGTTCCACCCCGCTCACGACGCACAGTCGCTCACGGAGACGCTGTTCGTGCTCGCACAGCTGGGCGAGATAACCGAGACGGGACAGCTCCACCCGTTGCAGTTAGCCGTGACCCAGGCAGCACACCCCGATCACCTGTACCTGACGGCCATCCCCCGGAGCCTACAGCGTGTTCTCGTCGGGGTGCTCGCGCCGATCGGTCGACGCGCGGGGTACCGACCGGTCTATCGTCTCGACGCCTCGGGGTGATCGTCGGGAGCGGTGACCACGACCGGGTGGGTGTCACCCGCTGCAAACCGCCCACTGGCTGGGAGAACACCACCAGATGCATACATCACCTATCGTGGTAGATATGCTTCGGGAGAGCACATGCACGTCACACGAACGGTCACAGTCGACCCGAAACCGCCACGGAGTACTCGCAGATGGGTGTCGTAAGCTCGGCCGAGCGGGGAGCGACGGCGGAGCCGACGCGGGACGATCGGGTGCTCCGGGTGACGCGCTGGAGCGGCTACGTCATCGCGCCGGTGCTGTTCCTCGCGTTCGTCACGCTCTACGGCGCACCGGACGCGACCGAACTCTACTTCGCCTGGCCGATCAGCCCCGACCTCACCCCGCTCCTGATGGGTGCGGGCTACGGCGCCGGCGTCTACTTCTTCTACCGGGTCGTCACGGTCGGAAGCTGGCACCGCGTCCACGTCCTCTTCCCGGGTATCGCCGTCTTCACACTGGCGATGGCCGTCGCGACGTACCTCCACTGGGACGCGTTCACCCACGGACACGCCTCGACCTGGCTCTGGGTGGTCCTCTACGTCGTGACGCCGCTTCTCATCCCGGCGCTCTGGATCGCCAACGGCCGCACCGACCCACGGACGCATGCTCCCGGTACCGCCGAAGTACCGAGGGTCGTCCGGTGGGCGAGCGGCGCCGTCGGGGCCGCGCTGACCGCGATACTCGTCGTCCTGTTCGTCTTCCCGGAGCCGATGATCGAGGCGTGGCCGTGGGCGGTGAGTCCGCTCACCTCGCGGGTTCTGCTGGGGTGGGCCGCGGTCTTCGGCGTCGTCAGCCTCTACTTCGCGTTCGAGACCCGCTGGAGCGCCGCGAAGATCCCGATCGAGAGCCTCGTGATCTGGTTCGGGCTGCTGCTGGTCGGGTTCGCCCGCTCCTGGACCGACGTCGACCCGACGAACCCGATCCTGTGGCTTCTCCTCGGCGGGATCGCGGTCTACCTCGTCGGGCTCTCGACGCTCTACGTCCTCATGGAGCGGCGGTAGGCGGCCGGCGGTGACGAACGCCCTCGGACACAGCTATCGACCGCTCTCGGGGTCACCGTTCGGGAGCCGGCGATCGATGCCCCCGAACTGAACGTTTTTCTCACCGGACGCGAGCGAACGTGTATGGCGACGACGCTACCGCAGTCCGAGTTCGCGAACCGACTCGGCGAACTCCGCGACCGACTCGGCGAGGCTGAGGCCGACGCGGCGGTCTTCTTCGACGCGATGAGCATCGAGTACCTCACCGGCTTCGGCCACATCCAGACCGAGCGGCCGGTCGTCCTCGGGGTCACCGAGGAGGGGATCGAGATCACGGTCCCACGGCTCGAAGTCGAGCGCGTCGAACCGAATCCCTGGATCGACGCCGTCCACCACTACTTCGACTACCCGGGCGGGAGACCGATCGAGGTCGCAGCCGAGATGCTCTCGGGGATGGGTGTCGAGTCGGTGCTCGCCGACGCAGACGGCGCGCCCGGCGTGATGGGCTACGAGGGACCCGCGCTCTCGGAGTTCCTCGACCTCGAGACGCAGTCGTGGGTCCCTCGGATGCGCTGGGCGAAGAGCGACGCGGAGATCGACCTGATCCGCGAGTCGGCGACGTGGGCGAACCTCGGTCACCGCTACCTCGCGGAGTACGCCGAGGTCGGGGCGCACCCGGCGACGGTGAGCCAGCGGGCCTCGACGGACGCCTCGCGCGCGATGCTCGACACGCTCGGTGACCGGTTCGAAGAACGCGTCCGGGGCTCGGGACCGGTCCACGCGGGGTTCATCTCGGCGCACGAGACGGCGCTGCCACACGGCCACACCCCCAACCAGCGCCTGCGCGAAGGCGACGTCCTCGTCACTGGCGCGTCGTCGAACGTCGACGGCTACCGCTCGGAGTTGGAGCGAACGATGTTCGTCGGCGAACCGAGCGACGACCAGGTCCACCACTTCGAACTGATGCTCGAGGCCCAGACGATCGCCATCGAGGCGCTCGGGCCAGGAGTCCCGATCGCCGACGTGGACCACGCCGTCTGGGAGTACTTCGAGGAGCAGGGCGTCACGGACCTCGCCCAGCACCACGTCGGGCACAACATCGGGATGGGCGGCCACGAGCCGCCGTACATCGACCGGGGCTGGGCCGAGCACTGCGAGTCCGAGCACACGAGCTACACCGACGAGGACGCCGTCATGGAGCCGGGACACGTCTACACGATCGAGCCGGGGCTCTACACCGAGACGGAGGGCTATCGGCACTCGGATACGATCGCCGTGACCGACGAGGGCATCGAGTGGCTGACGTACTTCCCACGGGATCTAGAGGCGAACGTCATCCGGTAGTCACCGGACGAGGTCGTTCGATCCCTGTCGGAGACGGGCACCCAGACACCCGGTTGTATTCGTTGATTTTGGGCATAAATTATTCTAGTATCCGGCTAGACACAGTTATCCTGTGTTCTGACGTAGCACATCCCTCCATCGGAGGGCATCGGGTGTTCGGGAGGCCGCGGGTGGGGTGCCCGGTGGAGAGGAGAACACGCTATGAGTAGCAGAAGTCGAGCGCGGAGCATCGCCAGCCAGCGGGTCGTCGTCAAGTTCGACGACCGGATCGATCTCCCCTACGAGGACGACGTGGGGGCGGAAGTAGAGAGCCGCGGGGTCGGACCGTGGCGCGAGGTAGAGCGGGCGGTTCCGGGGGTGACGATCGACCGGTTGTTCACGGAGGCGAGCCCCCGGGAGATCGAGGAACTCCTCGAGCGCGCGAGGCGCGCGGACGCGACCTACCGACCACCGAACTTCCTCACGTACTTCGTCGTCGAGTGTCCCGGAAACCGGGACCCGCTGGAGATCGTGCGACTGCTCCGGCGGTGGCGGAGCGTCGAGACCGCGTACGTGGACGGCGAGTTGGTACCGACGGCGAGCGCGGTGGAGTACGCGGACGATCCGCTGTTCAGCATCGGCGCACAGCAGTTCCTCCACGCCGCGCCGGAGGGGATCGGTTCGTTGATCCACGCGACCGCGACGGTGCCCCAGGAACGGGGCGCGTGGACGGTTCCGGGCGGCGAGGGCGGGGCCGACGACCTCCGGTTCATCGACATCGAGCAGGGGTGGAAGTTCGACCACCGGGATCTGGAGCTGGACGAGGACGCCTTGCTCGCGGGAGACAACGTCCACCAGTTCAGTAACAACAGTCAGAGCTGGTCGACGTCCCACGGGACGGCGGTGCTCGGCGTCGTCACGAGCAACGACAACGACCTGGACGGACTCGGTGTCGTCCCGAACCTCGGATCGGTCGAGGCGATCTCGGTCGCAGGCTACGGAATTGAAAACGCCCTCCTTCGCGCCGCGAGGAC
>SKWB01000063.1 GCA_007129135.1 Halococcaceae archaeon
GCGTTCCGGTCGGTGTGTTCCCCGAGGTACCGGTCGCCGAGGAGGTCGTCGAAGAGCTCCAGCCCCTCGCGGATCGCCGCCTCGCCCAGTGTTCGGTACGGGTGTCCGTCGGGCAGCTCGTCGATCCCGTCGAACGGGTCCGCAAGCGGCCTCCCAGTCTCGGGGTCGGTCCCCAGGACGTCGATCAGTCCGGAGGCGTTTCTCAGGGTGCTCGCCTTGTGCGAGAGGAGCCGGACGCGCGCACCGCCGCGGGCCGCCGCGATGGCCGCGGTCATGCCCGCGAGCCCCCCGCCGATCACCACCACGTCGTCACTGATCGCCACGGGTCCCTCCGTCGGCCGCGACGCCGGTCGCGCTACCCGTCTCGAAGCCCGACTCGCCGGTGTCGAAGGCCGCGAAGTCGACCTCGACACCGGTTCGGGCGGGATCGCCGTCGATGTTCATCGTCGTCGCCCAGAGCGCGTGGTTGAGCGCGGCCTGCGATAGCTGCTCGCCCCAGAGGGCGTGACGCTCTCCCTTCCACCGTTCTTGTACCAACTCGTCCCACGCCTCCCTGACGACAGCCTCCTCGTAGCGCGGCGAGAGCTCGTGGGCCATCCGGTGACAGCAGAACCCGCCCTGGCAGTTGCCCATCGACGCCCGGGTACGGATCCGGACGGCGTTCAGGTCCGACCCCGACCCCTCGATCGCGTCCTGCACCTCCGCGCGCGTCACCGCCTCGCAGTCACAGACGACCGGGTTCGGATCCCTCCCCGACAGCACCATCGGCGCGCGCGAGCCGAGGCGCTGTCTGCTCCGGCGGGCGATCGGCGAGCGCAGCCCGAACGAGTCCATGTGGTCGTCCAGGGTACCGAGGTCCTCGCTGCCAGGTAAGGCGACCTCCGCCGTCCGGCACCGTTCGCTCACGCCCAGCTGCTCACAGACGTGATCCGTGATCGTCTCGGCCATCATCCGGTAGGTGGTGAACTTCCCGCCGACGATCGAGGTGAACCCCTCCAGGTCGTCGCGATCGGCGTGGTCGAGCAGGAAGAAGTCCCGCGTGATGTCCGTCGGGTCCTTCGTGCCCGTGCCGGGCGGCTCGTAGAGCGGGCGCACGCCCCAGAACGACCGGATCGTCCGCGCCTCCTTCAGGATCGGGACGAGCTCCGAGAGCGTGTCGATCATCATGTCGACCTCCCAGCGCTCTTCGGGGTAGTCGTCCGGGTCGGAGACCTCCTCGTCCGTCGTACCGAGGATCGCGGTCGTCTCGTGCGGGACGATGATGTCGGCGTCGCCCTTCGGCCGACACCGGTTGATCACGCTGTCGACCTGGCGGACGTTCATGATCGTCATCACTCCCTTCGAGGGCCTGACCTCCACGTCGACGCCCGCCAGCTCCCCCACGCGGCCCGCCCACGCGCCCGTCGCGTTCACGACGTACTCCGCGCGGATCTCCTCGGTCGTTCCGGGGCTCCTGTGGACGCGTTTGCCGGGCCCCGACTCGTGGGTCACCTCGACGCCGACGACCCGGTCGTCCTCGACGAGCACGTCGGTGACCGGGGCGTGGGTCTCGATGCGCGCACCCCGTTGTTCGGCGTCCGCGGCGTTCGCCACGCAGAGCCTGAACGGGTCGATCGCGCCGTCCGGTACGGAGACCGCCTTCTCGACGTCCCTCGCCAGGTAGGGCTCTTTCGCCCGGAGGTCGCGCCCGGAGACGACCTCCGCGGGGATATCACAGGCGAGACAGCCCTCGAGCTTCTCCTGGAAGTACTCCTCGGAGTCCTCCGGTCGTTTCACGAAGTAGCCGCCGGTCATCTCGACGCAGTGACCGGCGATCTCCCGCAGGACCCGGTTCTCCTCGATACACTCGCGCGCGCTCGCCCGATCGGAGACGGCGTAGCGCCCACCGCTGTGGAGCAGGCCGTGCATCCGCCCGGTGGTGCCGTGGGTGAGGTTGCCGCGCTCGACGAGCGTGGCGTCGATCCCCCGCATCGCGAGATCACGGACGATCCCACACCCCGTCGATCCCCCGCCGATCACGAGCGCCGTCGTCTCGGTAGCCATCTACACGCCAGTTGGTGCCGAGGCTCATTATCTTACCGCCATCCGGGGGAGTACGCGTAAACGAGCGGTGGGGAGAGAGCCGTCGATCCTATCGAAATTTATAGGAGAAGGTTTAAGCCGGTCCTCAGTCACGTTTACTGGTAGCACGGCAACTACCGATAAAGATCGGCGGCCGTCAGCGGACAGAGAAGAGCGAAAACACGAGAGAGATATGACAGGGGACATGTACGTCGGTGCGATCGATCAGGGAACCACCGGCACACGATTCATGGTGTTCGACCACGCGGGACAGGTCGTCGCCAACGCGTACGAGAAACACGAACAGATCTATCCGAAGCCGGGTTGGGTCGAACACGACCCGGTCGAGATATGGGAGAACACGAAGTCGGTGATGAAGAGCGCGCTCGCCGACGCGGGGATCGACGCTGACCAGTTGGCGGCGATCGGGGTCACCAACCAGCGCGAGACGACGGTGCTCTGGGACGAGGCGTCCGGACGGCCCGTGCACAACGCGCTCGTCTGGCAGGACCGGCGGACGACGGACAGGGTAGAGGAGCTGCAGGAGGCGGGGATGGCGGGGCCGATCCGCGAGAAGACCGGCCTTGAGGTCGACGCCTACTTCTCGGCGACGAAAGCCGAGTGGCTGCTGGAGAACGCCGACCCACTGAAGCTGGAGAAGGCACAGCAACAGAACGTCAGGGACCGTGCCCGGGAGGGGCAGGTGCTCTTCGGGACGATCGACACCTGGCTGATCCACAAGCTCACGGGCAACCACATCACGGACGTGACGAACGCCTCGCGGACGATGCTCTACAACATCCACGACGCGGAGTGGGACACGGAGCTTCTGGAGGAGTTCGACGTCCCCGAGGCGTCGCTCCCGGAGGTCCGACCCTCCTCGGACGACGACTACTACGGCCACACCGACCCGGACGGCTTCCTCGGCGCCGAGGTGCCCGTCGCGGGCGCGCTCGGCGACCAGCAGGCGGCGCTGTTCGGTCAGACCTGTTTCGACCCGGGCGACGCGAAGAACACCTACGGGACGGGCAGCTTCTTCCTGATGAACACGGGCGAGGAGGCGGTCGAGAGCGACCACGGCCTGCTCACGACGATCGCGTTCCAGCGGTCGGGCGAGCCGATCAACTACGCGCTCGAGGGTGCGATCTTCATCACCGGCGCGGCCGTCGAGTTCCTGGAGGACATCGGGTTGATCAAGTCCGCCGCCCAGACCGCGGAGCTGGCGGGTCGGGTGGACTCCACCGACGGCGTCTACTTCGTGCCCGCACTCACGGGCCTCGGCGCACCGCACTGGGACGGCCGCGCCCGCGGCGCTATCGTCGGGATGACGAGAGGGACGAAGAAAGAACACCTCGTCCGGGCGACGCTCGAGGCGATCGCCTACCAGACCCGCGACGTCGCCGAGGCGATGGAGGCCGACAGCGGCATCGATATGGGGACGCTCCGGGTCGACGGTGGCGCGGTGAAGAACAACTTCCTCTGTCAGCTCCAGGCGGACATCCTCGCGACGGAGATCGTCAGACCGGTGGTCGACGAGACGACGGCGCTCGGTTCGGCGTACGCCGCCGGCCTCGCGGTCGGCTACTGGGACTCCGTGGACGGTCTGCGGGACAACTGGCAGATCGACCAGGAGTTCGCCGCCGAGGGGGACGAGGAGGCGATCGACGCCAACTACGAGCGTTGGAGCGAGGCGGTCGAGCGCTCGCTCGACTGGGCGAGAGAGGACTGACCGTCCGATGGTTCTCGATACGGCACTCGGCGATCCGGTGTTCTGGATGGCGGCGTTCGCGGGCGGCGCGTTCGCCGCGTCGATCGGGGCGCTTCCGGCGTTCATCTTCACCGGCTTCATGGTCATCGCGGGCGAGGCAGCGGCGCTCGGGGGTGCGGAGGCGGACGTCACCGGCCTGATCGGGTTCGGACCGATCTTCGGCCCGCACATCTCGTTCGCCGCCGGGGCAGCGGCGGCTGCCTACGCCGCGAAACAGGGCTATCTGGACGACGGGAAGGACATCGCGAGCGCGCTGGGGACACATAACGTCGACGTGCTGGTCGTCGGCGGGCTCTTCGGCGTCTTCGGGTTCGCGGCCGTCGAGCTGTTGAACGTCGTGGAGTTCGGGACGGACACCATCGCGCTGATGGTGTTCGTCTCGGCGCTCGTCCACCGGGTCGCCTTCGGCTACGACATCATCGGCGAGGTGACCGGCGACAACATCTTCGACATGAGCCCGGCGGAACGGGGCGAGGAGAACGCACCCGGCATCTGGCTGCCGTGGCAGTACAAACCGGGTGGCGTCGCGATGATCGGTCTCGTCGGCGGTCTCGTCGGCGGGTTCACCTACATCGCGACAGAGAGCGTCGTGCTGGTCTTCGGTATCAGCGCGGCCAGCCTGGTCTTCCTCAACTGCGGGATCGACGACTTCCCGGTCACCCACCACATCACCCTGCCCGCGGCGGTCGGGGCGTTCAGCGCCGTGGCGACCGGCTTCAGCCCGACGGTCGCGATGTTCTTCGCGATCGGCTTCGGGATCTTCGGCGCGTTCATGGGCGAGCTCTGCAACCGGGTGTTCTACGCCCACGGGAAGACACACGTCGACCCGCCGGCGTTCGGCATCGCGGCGTCGGGGCTGCTCGCGGCGCTGTTGACCATCATCGGCGTCTTCGACGAGACGTTCTGGGCGACGTTCGGGCTCTGAGACGGCCCACTCCGGGACCGTTTTTTTATCAGTCGATCCGTGAGCGACTGCCTTCACGCTCGGGTCGCACCGAGTTCGAGTCCCCGATCGGTGCTGTAGCTCTGGGGACCCGACCACGACCGGACCGGGCCTCAGGCGACCGCCTCGTCAGAGCCCTCCCGTCGGACCGTCACGACCGGGACGTCGGAGATCCGGACCACCTTCTCCGTGACGCTCCCGAGCAGGTAGCGGTCGAGGCCCTCCCGGCCGTGGGTGCCCATCACGATGATGTCGATGCCGTGTTTCTCCGCGTAGTCGAGGATGATCTGGTGCGGGTTGCCGACCCGGATCTCGCACACCGTCTCGATCTCCCCACAGCGACCCTCGACGTCGTCGACGACCGACTGCGCTCGCTCCCTGATCTCCTCGCGGAGCAGGCCCGGGTCGGTCCCGACCATCCCGGAACGCTCCCCCTCCGAGTCCCCGCCGACCATCCCGGACCGGCCCTCGTCGCCCTTCTCACCGAGCATCCCTGGACGTCCCTCGCCCTCGTACCCGAGGTACTGCGAGTTGACGACGTGGAGGACGTGGACGGTCGCGTCGTAGCGTGTGGCCAGTTCCTGGACGTGTTCGAGCGCCGCGTTCGCCCCGTCGCTGCCGTCCGTCGGATAGAGAATTCTGTCGTACATGGTGTCTCGGTGACCTCTACCACTGCGACCGGATTAACCGTTTGGACGGCGTGGGCACCTCGCCGGCGCGCTCGGAAACGGCTATGTGGGTCGCCACGCAATCGGGAACGATGACCACCGTCGAGTTCCCCGAACGGGTCAGACGGGCCGACCGCTGGGCCTGGGTCGGTTCGACGCTCGTCACGATCGGACTGTTCTCGGTGGGGATCCTGCTCACGGCCGACGTGGGTTTCAGCGCCATCGTCGGGGCCGGAGCGGGGATCGCGACGCAGTTCCTCGTACCCTACGCCGCGAGCGTCTCGCTGCCGGAGCGAGAGCGACTCCCGCTCGCCGACCATCCGACGGCCGACTCGTTCCACCACGGCGCTGCGGGCGGGGGTCTGCTCCTCGGCTCGCTCGTCGCCCTCGGGGTCGGGCTCGCCCGCGCGGACCCACTCGTCGGGCTGTGGGTCGGCGCGTTCCTCGTCGTCGCCTCCTACGTCCCGCTGAGCAGGCTACTCCCCGAGCGGTGAGGGGAGCCGGAACGCGAACGCTTTTTTCGGTCGGATGGGTTGCGAGAGCCATGCTCGATCGGGTCGGACTCGAGAGGCGCGACGGGAGGAACCTGCTCGTCGCCGTCGGGATCATGACGCTCCTGTTCTTCGTCTTCCTCGACGGGACGGCCGTCGAGCGGGCGGCTGCCGCCGCGGTCGGCGGACTCGTCAGCGGCGTCGCGTTCGTCGCCGTCACGCTCGTGATCAACGCCTACAAGCCGGATCACTGGTGAGGACCCGGGGCGCCGTCCTTTCGCTCTCCGGCCACAGGTTGATACGCCGGGCTCCGGTAACGGCCCACATGAGCACCGACGAGGGGCCGACGGTCGGCGATTCGGAGGGAATCGGCATCGAGAGCGTCGAAGACGGGCAGTTCGACTTCTCCCTGACGGGACCGGAGAGAGGCGAGTTCGGGTTCGATGCGGCCGAGGTACAGGAGATCCGCGACCTGCTCGATCGAACGC
>SKWB01000136.1 GCA_007129135.1 Halococcaceae archaeon
GTGTTGTCCGTCTCGCCGCCGTCGCCGTCGCCGAGTTCCTCGTCGTCGGCCGCGCCGTCGTCGTCGCCTTCCTCTTCGAACTCGTCGTCGCTGTCGCCGTCGTCACTTCCCTCGTCGTCGGAGCCTTCGGAGTGGCCGGCCACCGACCCGTCGTCGCCGGACGACGGGTCGTCCGAGAGGCAGCCGGCGAGGGCCAGGGCACCGATACCGCCGGTCGCGAGGAGGGCTCTGCGCGTCAGGGTACGCTCGCTACCAGTCATCGTTCTTACCGTACGCTCTCCGAGATAAATAGGCCACTCGGTCGTGTCACCTCCATGCACAGCCGGCGAGTCCGTCCTAGCCAGGGGTCAGAAGCCCTCGATCGAGAACTCCCCGACCTCGCCGACGCCGGAGAGCGTCGCGTTCACCACCGCGCCGAGCGTGAGGACGATCGCCGCGAGGTAGAGCGCGGTGAGCACGACGATGATCCCGCTGAGGACGCCGTAGAGCGCGTACTGGCCGGCGTTTGCGGCGTAGAACTGCACGCCGATCTGGAGCAGCGTCCAGCCGGCGGCGGCGGTCGCCGCACCGGGAATTGCCCCGAGCGGGGAGCTGACCACCCGGGAGGGGACGTAGTAGAGCGGGAGGAACGCGAGGGTGAGCAGCGCGAAGAGGACGAGGGGGGCGTAGAGCGCCGCCGCCGGGGAGAGCGGTCCGAGCGGAACGACCGAGAGCACCGCGACGACGAGACTGGTCGCGACGGTCGCGAGCGCCGCGAGGCCGAGCGAGGCGAGGACGACCGTCGCGTCGCGTAGCTGTCCGAGGATCGACCGGTCGCCGGCGTTCTCGAGGCGCTCGACGGTATCGAGGAAGGCGACGGCGGCGTTCGCGCCGCTCCAGGCGATGACGCCGATCGCGAGCAGCGCGGCCCCCGCTCGACCGGAGGCGGTGACGACCGCCTCCCCGACGAGGCTGCGGGCGTCGGGGGTGAGGTACTGCGGAGTGAACTCGTTCAGCGCGGCGATGACGTCGGGACCGAGCAGGGTGCTCCCGATCGCGATCACCAGCAAGAGCAGCGGGACGACCGAGACGAACGCGTAGTAGGCGATCGCCGCGGCCGGATACTTCACCTCCTGGTCGGTCGCCTCGCGGGCGACCACGAGGACGAACGATCCGAGCGAGGCGAGGCGGCTCACGGCGACCTCAGCGGCCGTCGAGGGTGATGTAGCGGACCGAGATGATGCGTTCGTCGTCTTCGAGGCGGGAGCGGACGGCATCGGAGACGGATTCGTCCAGGTCGTAGACCGTGAGCGCCTCGCCGCCGATCGCCTCGCGGGCGTTGAACATCCCCGCGATGTTGATCCCGGCGTCGCCGAGGACGGTTCCGATGAGGCCGATCACGCCGGGTTCGTCGTAGTTTCTGGCGATCAGCATGTGGCCGTAGGGGATCGCGTCGACGCGGTAGCCGTCGATCCGGACGATACGGGGTTCGTCGCCGGCGAAGAGCGTCCCGCTCACGTCGACGGAGTCGTCGCCGTCGCCGACCGTGACGGTGATCATGCTCCGGAAGTCGTCGGTCTGGCGCGTCGTCGTCTCGGTGACGTCGACGCCGCGTTCGTCCGCGATCCGGGGGGCGTTCACCGCGTTGACCTGCCACTCGAGCGGCGTGAAGACGCCTTTCAGCGCGCTCGCGGTGACGAAGTCGAGGTCCTCCTCAGCGATCTCGCCCTCGTAGCGGACGTCGACGGACTCGATCCGGCCGTCGAGGAGCTGTGTGGCGATCGTCCCCGCCGTCTCGGCGAGGTCGACGTAGGGGGCGACGCGCGGGAACGCGCTCTCGTCGATCGAGGGGGCGTTGAGCGCGTTCACGACCGGTTCGCCGGAGAAGGCCGCGAGCACCTGTTTCGCCGTGCTCGTGGCGACGTTCTCCTGGGCGGCCTCCGTGCTCGCGCCGAGGTGCGGCGTGACGATGACGTCCTCGACCGAGAGCAGCGGGCTGTCGGGCGAGAGCGGTTCCTCCGCGAAGACGTCGAGCGCCGCGCCGGCGAGCGTTCCCGCCTCGACCGCGCGGGCGAGCGCCGCCTCGTCGACGACGCCGCCGCGGGCGCAGTTGATCAGGTAGCCACCCTCGAGCAGCTCGAGCTCGGCCGTGGAGACCATCCCCTCGGTCTCGGGGGTGAGCGGGGTGTGGACGGTGAGGAAGTCCGCACGCTGGAGACACGCCTCGAACTCCACGAGTTCGGCCCCGAGCTGGTCGGCGCGCTCCTCCGCGATGTACGGGTCGAACGCGACGACCTCCATCCCCAGGCTCCGCAGTCGTTTCGCGACCTCCTGGCCGACGCGTCCCAGACCGACGACGCCGAGCGTCGCCCCGTTGAGCTCGCTACCGAGGAAGTCGCTTTTCGCCCACTCCCCGGCGCGGAGCCGGATGTGTGCCTGCGGGATCGAGCGGGCGGCCGCGAAGGCCATCGCGACGGTGTGTTCGGCCGCGGCGCGGACGTTGCCCTCCGGTGCGTTCGCGACGATCACGCCGTGGTCGGTCGCCGCCTCGATGTCGATGTTGTCGACGCCGATACCCGCCCGGCCGACGATCAGGAGGTCCGTCGCCGAGAAGACGTCCTCGTCGACCTCGGTTCCGGAACGGACGATCAGCCCGTCGGCGTCCGAGAGCGCCCCTATCAGGGCGTCACCGCCGTCGATCTCGTACGCCGTCTCGACCTCGTGGCCCGCCTCTCTCAGTACGTCCAGACCCGCCTCGGCGATCGGGTCGGTGACGAGAACTCTCATTGCCGGAGCATTCCGCGGAGGCGGGTTAACGCTTTCTTCATCCCGTAGACTGCCGGGTGCCGAACGGATTTGACCGATCCCTCCGATCGGTGACCATGAGCAGTCCCGATCCGGTGACGGTGGAGGCGGAGCTCCGCGAGACCGTCTACGACGTGGCGAGCGAGCTCTGGGAGCGCCCCGAACTCGGCCTCGAAGAGCACGAGGCGGCCCGACTCCTCTCGGGGCTCCTCGAGGAGGAGGGCTTCTCCGTCGACCGAGGTGTCGCCGACCTGCCGACGGCGTTCGTCGCGGAGTACGGCTCTGGAGAGCCAGTGATCGGGATCCTCGGCGAGTACGACGCGCTTCCCGAGATGTCACAGGCCGTCTCCGCGCGGAAGGAGCCACTCGAGTCGGGCGCGCCCGGCCACGGCTGCGGGCACAACCTCTTCGCCGCGGGCAGTCTGGGGGGCGCACTCGGCGCGAAGCGGGCGATGGAGAGTGGGGGGGTCGAGGGAACGCTCCGACTCTACGGGACCCCCGCGGAGGAACTCGGCGTCGGAAAGGTCTACATGGCCCGCGAGGGGCTGTTCGACGACCTCTCGGCCGCGATCAGCTGGCACCCGGGCTGGCTCGCCTCGGCGACCCGCGGGAGCTGTCTCGCGGTGGACTCGCTCCACGTCACGTTCGAGGGAACCGCCTCGCACGCCGCGGCGGTCCCGGAGGCGGGCAGGAGCGCGCTCGACGCGCTCCACCTGCTCGATACGGGGATCGAGTTCATGCGCGAGCACGTCCCCGACTCCGCGCGGATCCACTACGCCGTCACCGGCGGCGGGGGTGCGCCGAACGTCGTCCCGGCGGAGGCGAGCGGGCTCTACTACGTCAGAGCCGAGAGCCGGGAGGAGGTCGCTCGGCTCACCGAGTGGATCGAGGACGCTGCCGAAGGCGCGGCGATGATGACGCAGACGGAGGCGATCGTCGACCTCGTGAACAGCATGTACGGGCTGCTCCCGAACGAGACGCTCGCGGATCGGGTGGAAGAGGTGATGGCGTCGGTCGGGTCGGTGGGGTTCGACGAGGCCGACCGCGCGTTCGCAGCGGAGCTCAAGTCGACGCTCGACCCGGGGACGGTGGAGAACGCGGTCGCCGCGCAGGGAGTCGACGAGGCGACCGAGGCGGAACTCCGCGAACGGGCGCTCGCGGACGAGCCGGTCCGGACCGAGGGCGACGAGGGAGTCGGCTCGTACTCGACGGACGTCGGCGACGTGAGCTGGGTCGTCCCGACGGCGCAGTTCAGGGCGCCCACCTGGCCGGTCGGGACGCCCGCGCACAGCTGGCAGGCGGTCGCCGCGGGCGGCGACTTCGGCAGGGAGGCCGCGGTCTACGCGGCACGCGTCGTCGCCGCGACGACGGTCGACCTGCTCTCGGACCCGGAGACGCTCGCGGCCGCCAGGGAGGAGTTCGAGGAGCGGCGTGGCGGGCGGGGATACGAGACGGCGATGACCGACTCACCGCCGGCGGATCGGTCCGAGCTTCCGTACTGAGATCGGCCGCCTCGGGACGGCTGCGGAGCGATATCACGTGTTCCGCAACGTTTAATATCTCGTGGAGAGATTTACTACCTGACTACTTTCCTCGCTGACACGGCCGGTGCGATCCGACCCTGCCATCTTCGGAAGCGTAGCGAAGAGACAACAATGGCACAGAACTTGATAAACACGATACTCGACGCACTGAACTACCCGCGTCGGTCCGAACACGTGATGCGGACGATCGCGATCGGCGGCGTTCTCACGCTCGTGAGCCTGCTCGTCCTTCCCGCGGTCCTCCTCATGGGATACGCGGTGCGCGTCCTTCGGGGCGGCGTGGAGGGCGACGAGGAGCTCCCGCGGTTCGACGCCTGGGGGCGGCTCGCCACTGACGGTCTGAAGGCGTTCGCCATCGCGCTCGCCTACGTCGCTATCCCCTACGCCCTGCTGTTCGCGGCGGCGTTCGGGATCGGCGATGCGGCCGGCATGGTCGCGTTCACCGTGATCGTGATGGGCGGGCTCGCGACCGTCGCGCTGGGGGTCTATGCGACCCCCGCTGCGCTGACGACCTACGCGACCGACGGCAGACTGGGTGCGGCCTTCGAGGTCGCGACGCTCAAACCCACGCTGCTCGACGGCCGGTACGTCGCTGGCTGGGTCCGAGCCGGGGTCGTCCTCGGTATCGGGACCTTCATCGCGACGTTCATGAACGTCGTCCCCCTCGTCGGGACCATCGTGAGCGGCTTCGTGATGTTCTACGTCGCGGTCGTCGCGGCCCGGCTGGTCGGTCAGGCCGTCGGCGAGACCCACTCGCTCGACGTCGCGGCCGACGAGAGCCCCGTCGAACCCCCGCTCGCCCGACCCGCCGACTGATCGGCGACACGACCCACTCCTTTCTTCGAGATCACCACCGAGCAGACGCCACGCGACGGTCTGGGTGGCACGCCCGCCCACGGCCGGCGGACTAGAAACCCGAACAGCAAAGCCACCGCCACCGAAACGATCCGTAATGAGCCTCGTCGCATTCGATTTCGACGGAACGCTCTCCGAGTCGGAGATGACCGTCCTCTTGGGCGAGCGAGAGGGCGTCGCCGACGAGATGGCCGAGATCACCCAGCGGGCGATGAACGACGAGATCGGCTACGCCGAGAGCCTGCGCGAGCGGGCGGCGCTGCTGGCCGGCCTCGCCGAATCCGAGGTCGAGACCGCCTACGACCGGGTACAGCTCCGGAAGGGCGCACCGGAGGTCCTCGAGGCGCTCTCGGAGGCGGGCGTCCCGACCGCGATCCTCACGGGAGGGTTCGAACGCGGCGTCGAGTCCGCGCTCGCCCGCGAGGGCGTCTCCGTCGATCGGGTCGTCGCGAACCGGCTGCCGGTCGACGGAGGAGAGCTCACCGGCGAGGTCGAGGGACCGCTGATCGAGGGGACGAAGGACGACGCACTGCGCGAGGTGGCCGCGGAGTTCGAGGTCCCGATGGAGGGGACGATCGCGGTCGGCGACGGCGCGAACGACCTCCCGATGCTCCGGGTGGCGGGGCTCTCGATCGGTTTCGAGCCGAAACCCGCCGTCGAACCCCACTGCGACGTCGTGGTGAAGTCGATGCCCGAACTGCTCTCGCTGTTCGATGTTCGGGGCGTCCTGTAGCAGCTCACTGGGACGGTCGTACTCTCGTATCGCCGATCGCCCGGACGGGTTCGGCGACCACCGGGAGAGAGGGACGATCGTCAGTATCAGTCCGAGAAGAGGCTGGTGTGGACCGGCGCGTACTCGGCCGTCGAGTCCTCGACGGTGTCGGTGACGGCCCGACCACGGACGCCGTCGGCGAGGAAGTCGGCGATCGGCGGGCCGACCTTCTCCGGCTCGACGAGGAAGGCGTCGTGGCCGTGGTCGGACTCGATCACGTGGTGGGCGACCGGGGAGTCGCTCTCCCGGAGCGCCTCCGCGAGCGTCTCGGACTGCTCGGTCGTGAAGTGCCAGTCGCCGGTAAAGGACATGACCAGGAGCTCCCCCTCGAAGGCGGCCAGCGCGTCGGCGTCGGACTCGTAGCCGGCCGAGAGGTCGAAGTCGTCCATCGCCCGGGTCATGTAGAGGTAGCTGTTCGCGTCGAA
>SKWB01000139.1 GCA_007129135.1 Halococcaceae archaeon
GGATCGTCGTCGTCGGCTGCTTCCTCGGCTCGTTCGTCGTCTTCGGCCTCTCGTACTCCTTCGGCGTGCTCGCCGACGCCATCCTCGCGGAGTTCGGCCGCTCGCGTGGGCTCACGAGCGTTGCCTTCGGTGTCCAGACCGTGACGCTCTACGTCGGCGGCGCGGGCGTCGGCGTGCTCGTCGACCGCTACGGCTCCCGGCGGATGCTCGTCCTCGGCGGCGTCGTGCTCTGTACGGGCCTCGTCACGACGAGTCTCACCGGCTCGCTCGCGGCGTTCGTCTTCACCTACGGTGTGCTCGTCGGGATGGGCCTGAGCGTGGTCTACGTCGTCTCCTACGCGACGATCCCGCGCTGGTTCGACCGCCGGCTGGGGCTCGCGGGTGGGCTCGCCTCCGCTGGGCTCGGTGTTGGAATGCTCGTCGTCGCGCCCGCGACCGACGCGCTGATCGCCCGGGTCGGCTGGCGCTCGACGATGCTCGTCCTCGCTGGGGGGACGGCGCTCGCGGTCGTCGCTGCCGCCGCGCTGATCCGCGACCGACCCGCTCCGGCGGACGTTCCCGAGGACGAGTTCGACGGCGGGTTCCGCGAGCAAGCGCCCCTCACGCTGCGCGGGGGGCTCTCGGACGTGCTCCGGGTGGCTCGTAGCCCGTCGTTTCTCGCCCTCTTCCTCGGCTGGGTGCTCGTCTACTCGACGCTCTACGTCGTCCTCTCGCACCTCGTGCTCCACGTCGTCGACCTGGGGATCTCGAGGGGGGTCGGCGCGGCCGCCCTCGGCGCGCTCGGCGGGGCGAGCGCGGTCGGTCGGGTGGTCATCGGTCACGCCGCGGATCGGGTGGGGCGAGCGCGCACGTTCGCGACCTGTTCGGCGGTGATGGGCGTCGCGACGCTCTCGCTGATCGGGGCGACGACTCCGCTCGCTATCCTCGGCTTCGCACTGCTCTACGGGCTCGCCTACGGCGGCAACGGCGCGCTGCTCGCGCCGCTCACCGCCGACCTCTTCGGCCGTGAGAACATCGGCGCCGTCTTTGGGCTGATCTCCGGTGCGTTCGCCGTGAGCGGCCTGTTCGCGCCGTATCTCGCCGGCGTCGCCTACGACACCCTCGGGACGTATGACCCAGTCTTCGTCGTCGTCGGCATCGCGGCGGTCCTCGGCGCGGGCGCGATCCTCGGGGCTGCGCACCTGCAGGGGCCACCCGAGTCTACTTCCGCGACGGTTTCGTGAATCGAGTGTGCGTCTGCTTCAGGTACTGGTACCAGCCGGCAAACGGGAGGCGGTCGAAGACCTCCTCACCGAGGAGGGGATCGACTTCGTGCTCACCGACGAGACAAGCACCAGGGAGGTCGACGGGGTCGCCTACGTCCCACTGCCGAAGAACGCGGTCGAGCCGATCCTCGACCGACTCGACGACCTCGGTGTCGAGCGCGAGTCGTACACGGTGGTGTTGAGCGCCGAGACCGTCGAGTCGGACCGTTTCGACGACCTCAGAGAGCGCTTTTCGAGCGACGACATCGACGAGGAACGGATCTCGAGACAGGAACTCCAGGCCGAGGCGACCGGTCTCACCCCGTCGTTCGACGTCTACGTGACGATGACGGTGATCAGCGCGGTGGTCGCGACCGCGGGGCTGTTGCTGGACTCCCCCGCCGTCGTCGTCGGCTCGATGGTGATCGCGCCGCTGATCGGCCCCGCGCTCGCCGCGAGCGTCGGCACGGTCGTCAACGACGACCACCTGTTCTGGAAGGGGCTGAAGTACCAGGCGATCGGCGTCTTCCTCGCCATCGGGAGCGCAGCCGTCTTCGCCTGGGTCGTCAGGACGCTCCACATCATCCCGCCGGGGCTCGATCCGGCGGCGATCACCGAGATCAGCGAGCGCTTCACCCCGGGGCTCCTCCTGCTGGCGGTCGCCCTCGGTGCTGGCGTCGCGGGCGTGATCAGCATCTCGACGGGGATCTCGGTCGCGCTCGTCGGCGTGATGATCGCCGCCGCGCTGATCCCGCCCGCCGCGGCCGCCGGGATCGCCATCGCGTGGGGACTGCCGCTGGCCGCCGCCGGGGCGACCGTGCTCACGCTCGTGAACGTCATCTCGGTGAACCTCGCCGGACTGCTCACCCTCTGGTACGCCGGCTACCGTCCGACCGGCCTGATCGAAGCCGACGTCGCCCGCGGGAAGTTCCGGCGAAACGTCGCCGCCTTCGCGGTCGCCGCGCTCGTCTGCTCGGCCTTCCTCGGCGGTGTGACCTACACCTCGTATCAGCTCTCGGCGTTCGAGGCCGACGCGCAGGCGGAGGTCAACGACGTGCTCGACGAGGAGTACGGCTCCTACACGCTGATCGACGTCGACTACGTCCTCGACGACGAGGCGGAGTTCCAGCAGGCCGACCGGGTCGCGATGACCAGACAGGTCGACACGGTCGTCGTCACCGTGGGGGTCCCGCCTGGCGAGGCCGACCCGGACCTCGCCGAGGTGCTCCAGCCACGGATCAACCAGCACGCCGAAGGCGAGGTCTCCGTCCAGGTGCAGTTCGTCGAGACCGCCGGGCAGTGACCGCTCGATCGGAGACCTGTGTCGGGATCCCCAGCGACGAACGCTCCGATCGGTAGATAGCTACTTTGCGTGTGGAGACGCACTCGCGTGTATGTATGGTTGGGACCTGCTACGCGTGGACGACGAGGGTGGGTAGCCCGTGGTCGTGATCGTCGACATCACCGTCTCGGCGGACGCGTTCGCGCTGGGGCGGGTGCTAGACGAGCACCCGGAGGTCGAGATCGAACTCGAACGGATCGTGCCGCTGTCCGACGCGATCATTCCGCTGTTCTGGATCTCCGGCGGCGAGATCGACGCGATCGGGGCGACGCTGCGGGAGAACCGGTATACGAACGCCGTCTCCGAACTCACGACGACCGACGGGCGGACCCTGGTCGAGGTCCAGTGGAGCACGGAGATCAACGGGATCGTCGAGGCGCTTGTCGTGAGCAACGCGAAGGTCCTGGAAGCGACGGGGACGGCCGACGCCTGGGAGTTCCGGCTCCGGTTCTGGTCCCACGACGACCTGCGACGGTTCAACCAGATCGCCACCGACGGCGGCGTCTCGATCACGCTCGTCCACATGTACAACCCGACGACGCCGGCCGAGAGCCCCTCGCTCTCGGCCGAACAGGAGGAGGCGGTCAGGATGGCGACGGAGCGCGGGTACTTCCAGGTGCCGCGGCGGGTCACGGCGGGCGAACTCGCCGCGGAGATCGGCATCAGCGACAGCGCGTTCTCACAGCGCCTCCGCCGCGGGCTGTCCACGATCCTCGCCGAGCGGCTCGCCGGGGGCCGCCGCCACACGTAACACCGAAGCCCGGGGCCCACGCCACAGGCGTCGTCTGCTTCGAGGTCGAGGGACAGATCCCCGGCCGGCCGACTGACCGCCACACGTTCACCCGCCGGTCGGCGCGAGCCGTCGTTCGATACCGAAGGAAACGGTTCTACGGCTCTCGGTGGTCGTCTAGCGCGGGACCCACGATGAACGATTTCACTTCGGAGCCGAGGCGGTCGGCCGGGAACACGACGGTCGGAAGCTCACTGGACACGGTCTTTTCGGTTCTCTCCGACCGGTACTGCCGGTACGCGCTCTACTACTTCGTCCAGCGAGGCGTCGAGGTGGCGTCGGTCGACGAACTCGAAGAGGCGGTCCGACTGATCGAGACCCGGACCGACCGGGCGGGGATCTCCGAGGTTCGGGAGCTGACCGAGACGCTCGTCGAGACGTCGTTGCCGCAGCTAGAGCGGACGGGAGCGGTGGAGTTCGACGCCCACAGCGAAACGGTCAGGTACTGCGGCGAGTCGAGGCTCGAGGAGTACGCCGCACACGCCGCCTACCAGGAACTGGGGAGTGTGGGCTTTCGGTCACTCGAGGCCTGACCGATCGCGTCGGGCTCGCGAGTTCGGTCGGGGCTCACTCGATAACCCGCTTACAGCGCCGATTCAGGGACTGTACTCGGGCGACTGTGCCTCGATCGTCTCCGCGACCTCCGCGAGCTGTTCGCCGATCGTCGCGACGAGGTCGTCGAGGGAGACGATTCCGGTGAGCGCGCCGTCGTCGTCGACGACGGGCATGCGGCGCACACCGTGCTCGCCGATGATCCGCGAGAGCTCGATCGCCTCCTCGTCCTCGTGGATCGTGACCGGGTCCGACTGCGTGACGTCCTCCACGACGAGCGAGGAGACGTCGCCGTCGGCGACCGAGAGGGCGACGTCCCGGTCGGTGACGATCCCGATCGGCTGGTCGCCGTCCGTGACGACGACGACGTTCTCGGCGTCGAGTCGCGAGGCGACGTCCGTGATCGAGTCGTTCTGATCGGCCGTTACGACGTCGTTCGGACCGAGGGTTCCGACTGGCTTAGCGGGCCCGCTACCGTGGCGAGTCGTTCCAAGGCTACGCCTGCAGACGAACCGCGGTCCGGTCACCGGGGCAGGCCCTCGACGGGGACGACCCTCTAACTCGCTCGACTCAGCTCATCCGAAGGAACCGGCGTCGGTCCGAGCGGTCCTCCTCGGCGGGGTAGGCGACGACGACGTTCGCGGCCTCGGTGGAGGCGAGTCGGTCAGGGAGCGAAGAGAGGTCCGAACGCCAGCCGCGGGCGTTCGGCCGGGGGCTGATCGCGACGAGCAGGTCGGTCTCGCCGACCCGTTCCGCAACCGCGTCGCCCATCCCCGGGCCGATCGGGACCGTCTCGACCGAGAGCGTGGTGTCGGGGTCGACCGCGTCGACCAGCTCCTCGTAGCGCTCGGCGTTCCCCCCGGCGACCAGACAGACAAGGGAAACGCCGAGCTGGTCCGCGACGGTCTTCACCACCCCGACCGCCTCGTAGAACCCCGGATGGGAGGCGACCCGGCCAGGGAGGAGACAGACCACCCGATCCGTGACGTTGAGCTTCTCCTCCAGCTTCGAGACGAGCACGAGCTGTGTGCTCCGGTCCAGGAGCTGGTCGATCGTCCCGCCGAAGAGCCGCGTGCCGAACCCGCGGGTCCCGGGCCAGCCGGTGACGAGGGTTCGGATCCGGTTCTCCTCGACCGCCCGGAGGATCCCCGTGACGACGTTCTCGTCGAGGTGCGTCTGGGTCTCGATGGGCACCTCCGCGCCGGAGACGTACTCCTCGGCGTGTTCCAGCACGTCCTCGGCCTCCGCGACGTCCGCGCCGGTGGACGCCTCGTTCCCTCGTGTCGGGGAGCCGCGGATCGGCCGCGAGAGTTCGCCTCGAACGACGGTCATCGCCCGGAGCGGTTCGCTCCCGCCGGACTCGCGGACGAGCATGCCGAAGTCGAGCAGCCGTTCGAGCGTCTCGGAGTCGCCCGAGAGCGGGACGAGCACGCGCTGTGGGGCGTCGCCGGGGTCGTACTCCGCCTGCTCTTCGGCCTCGACGATCCTCCGGCCGTACCGTTCGGAGAGCGCCGGGCTGATCACGCTCACGACGAGGATCATCACGACGACGCCGTTGACCATCGACTCGTCGAACAGCCCGAGGTCGAAGCCGATGAGCGTGATCGCGAGCGCGGCGGCGGCCTGACCGGCCGAGAGCGCGAACATCGTCAGCTGTTCGGGGACCGTGTAGTCGTAGATCGCCCCGGTCGCGACGGAGGCGGCGGCCTTCGTCACGAGCATCAGGACGACGATCGAGCCGGCGATGACGAGCGTCTCTGGCCCCTCGACGATCACGGCTGGGTCGACGAGCATCCCGACCGAGATCAAGAAGAAGGGGATGAGTAGGGCGTTGCCGACGAACTCGATCCGGTTCATCAGCGTGCCGGTCTGGGGGATCAACCTGTTCAGCGCGAGCCCCGCGAGGAAGGCCCCGATGATGTGCTTGACCCCGGCGAGTTCGGCGACGAAGGCACAGACGAACAGCACGGCCATCACGAAGAGGAACTCGTAGTAGCTCTCGTCGGGGACGTTGCGGAAGAACCACCGGCCGATCCTCGGGACGACGACCCAGACGCCGGCGAAGAAGACCGAGAGCCCGAGTCCGAGTTCGGCCCAGAAGCCGAGCGTGAGGTCGCCCGCCGCCGCGCCGATCGCGATGGCGAGGACGAGCAACGCCGCGGTGTCGGTGAGGATCGTCCCGCCGATCGCCGCCGTCACGGCGTCGTTCTTCACGATCCCGAGCCGGTTGACGATCGGGTAGGCGAGCAGGGTGTGCGAGGAGAAGATGGCCGCGTAGAGCGCTGCCGTCGGGAGATCGAAGTCGAGGACGTAGATCCCGAAGGCGGTTCCCAGGAGCTGGGGGAGGAGAAACGAGAGCGCGCCGAAGACGACGCTCATCTCGCGGTTCTCGACGAACTCGTCGAGGTCGATCTCCAGTCCGGCGACGAACATCA
>SKWB01000250.1 GCA_007129135.1 Halococcaceae archaeon
TAGGTTCCGCCCCGCCCTCCCCGTTTCTGGGTGCCTGTGACCTCTTCGAGACCGAGTACGACCTCTCGCTTCCGGTGCGCGTCCGGATCCGGGAGAGCCCCGACGAGCGGACCTGGACCGCTCACCCGGGCGACTACCACGTCCTCAACATCTCACGGCAGGCCGCGACGGGCGTGATGGCCCGCGAACTCGCGCTCCACGAGTACGCCCACATGTACCACCACGAGATGGGCCACCCCTCGCACACCCAGTCCACCGAGGAGGCGCTCTACCTCGCGCTCACGGGGAGACGGATCGAGCGGCGAAAGCTCGCCCACTGCTACCAGATCGCCAACCACATGAAGGACATCTACGCCGACGACATCACCCTCTCGGTCGCGCCTGCGGAGAAGCTCGTGAGCTTCCTCGAATCGAGCCTCGCACAGGCGCTCGCGGACAGACCGAGGGCATCACCCTGGCCGGACGGCGAGCGGCTCTCACCCGGTTCCGATCCCGAGATCACGGCCGTGAACGCCGCGTTCGCGCTCGCGCTCTGTGAGCGCCACGACCTCCTCTCGCCCTCACACCGCCTCTACGACCTCGCCCACGCCGCCTCGCGCGACGCCCCCGGGATCGACCTCGACGACTTCCGACGACGGTTTCGGAACCTCGTCGACGACCCCGACGAGAGCGAGTACAGGAAGACGCTCGTCGAGGTGACGAGGAGCTACGCGATCGAGAGCGGGCCGGCGGCGGACTGAGACGAGTGGTTCTCGGTCAGGAACTCCGACGTGGCTGTTTCACTCGATCCTGGCGTGGGCTCACCCCTCGGGCTCGAGTCGGTGATCGATCGCCCACTTGTGGAGGTGTGCGAAGGCGGGAAAGAGCGCTCTGGCCCTCTCGGTCGGCTCGTACTCGACCCGGGGCGGCATCTCGTCGTACGACCGCCGGCGGAGCAGTCCGGCCGCCGTTAGCTCGCGCAGCCGTTCCGAGAGGGTGCTCGGCGAGATCTCGAGGGAGTCCTGCAGTCGACCGAAGCGAACCGGGCCCTCAGCGAAGGCGAACTCGCTCAGCAGCGCCATCGTGTGTGTCTTCCCCAGCAGATCGAGCAGCGTCGCGACCGTGGCCTCGACCCGCTCGCGCTCGTCCGGATCGAGCGAGTCCCTGAGCGCCGCCGCCTCCTCCCGACCCGGAATGGAGCCGATCGTCTCCTCGTCCATACCGCCGATACGGGGTTCCACCACAAGTACTCGTGGTGGACGCCGCGTCGTTTTCGTGGGTCTCGACGCCCTTACTACGACAGTTCGAAGTGGCGAGTATATCACTTCAGAACTCGTAGTAGGATGCGTGAAGATCACCGTCTTCGGTGCGACCGGACGAACCGGCCTCTCGCTGGTCGAGCGGGCACTGGATCGGGACCACGAGGTCGTCGCCCACACCCGTTCGCCCGAAAAACTCCCAGAGCACGGCCGACTCACGGTCGTCGAGGGCGACGCATACACCGGGACGGGCGTCTCCGAAGCGGTCTCGGACGCCGACGCGGTCGTGAGCGTGCTCGGACAGGGGTCGAACTCACCGGAGGACCTCCTGATGGTCGCCGGGGATCACATCACGGGCGCGATGGAGGAGAGAGGCGTCGACCGCCTCGTCGTGCTCGTCGGTGCGGGCGTTCGGGAGGAGGGTGAGTCGGTTACGCTCGCCGGGAGAGCGATGGGGCTGCTGTTGCGAGTGGTGGCCCGCGACGTCCTCGACGATGCGGCCGAACACGCCCGGCGGGTGAGGGCGAGCGATCTGGAGTGGACGGTCGTTCGGGCACCCAGGCTGACCGAGGGCGACCCGGAGGGAGCCTACCGCGTCGGCGACGTCGCGCTCGGCTTCGACGCGGTCGACAGGGCGGACGTCGCGGCTTGTCTGCTCGACCGTGTCGAGGACGGCGACTACGTCCGAGAGATGCCGAAGGTGGGACCGAAGTGAGCCACCGAGTACCCCTCGGTGCGTGGGTGGGTCCGGCAGGGCACCGGGTGTGAGTGTTCCGTCCCGACCGGTCGTCGTCCGTCGGTGCGCGGTGGCACTCGGCGGATCGCTCCTCTGCACCCTCCTCCTGCTCGCGCTCGTGGTCGTCGGTGCCGGCGGGTTCGATCCGTTTGCGATCGTTCCGGTGACGGTCGCGACGGCGATCGGAGCGATCGGTGCGGTGGCCGTCTACGCGCTCTTCGTCCGACTGTTCGCCGAGCGTGCCGACCGCAGCTTCCTCGCCGTCGCGACCGCCGTCTGTCTGCTCTCGTTCGTCGCGCTCGTCGAGGCCGCGACGATCCCGGGGGCGACGACCGGTCGGCTCACACCGTTCGGCGCGATGCACGTCGTGCCGGCGGTCGTCTGCGTCGCCGTACTCACACGGTGGCGGACGTGATCGTCGTCACCGGCGCGACCGGGACCGTCGGCTCGCACGTCCTTCGTGAACTCGCGGGCGGCGACCGCCCGGTTCGAGCGGCCGTCCGCTCACCCGACCGGTTCGACGGTCCCGCGGACGAAGTCGTCGCGTTCGACTTCACCGATCCGGCGACCTATCGGGCAGCGTTCGCGGGCAGCGAGTCGCTGTTCCTCGTCAGGCCGCCCGCGCTCTCGAACGTCCGTCGAGACGTCGTCCCCCCACTCTCCGCGGCCATCGGTGCCGGCGTCGAGCACGTCGTCTTCCTCTCGGTGATCGGTGCCGATCGTGCGCGGTTCGTCCCGCACGCCCGGATCGAGTCCTGGCTCGGGGACACGGGCGTGGCGACGACCTTCCTCCGGGCGTCCTTCTTCATGCAGAACCTGACCACAGTGCACGGAGAGGAGATCCGACGCGGACGTCTCTCGGTCCCGGCGGGAGGCGGGAATACGAGTTTCGTCGACGCACGGGACGTCGCGGCCGTCGGCGTTCGCGCGCTCCGAGAGGGGCTGACCGGGGCGTTCGACCTCACAGGTCCCGAGGCACTCAGCTACGACGAGGTCTGCGACGTCCTCTCGTCGGTGCTCCCGCACCGGGTGGCCTACGTAGACCCGTCGCTCGCCCGGTTCCTCGTCGACCGGCTCCGCGCCGAGCGCGATCCGGCGAAGGCCCTCGTCATGGGTGGGATCTACACGAGCGCACGGCTCGGGCTCGCGGGACGGGTCACCAACGACGTGTCCCGGACCCTGGGTCGCGACCCGGTCGGGTTCGAGGCGTTCGTGCTGGACCACCGGGAGCTGCTGCTCGGGGACGGGGGCGTCGGAGACTGAAAACAGAGGTCGCTATCGGGCGGCGGCGGCGACGCGTTCTTTCTCCTCTTTCTGGCTCACCGGGTAGCTGTTGACGTCGTTGTTGGCGGCGCCGATCAGCTGGGTCGCGAGCCCCTCGGCGGCGCTCGTCGGCGACTTGTGCGAGGTGGCGTGTGCGCCACGGGCGATGAAGCCGAGCGCCTGGTCGACGCGGCGTTGTGGGCCGACGTCGACGGCCTTCGGCACGGAGATCCCGCCGTACTTCAGGCGGACGGTCTCCTCGCGCGGGCCGGAGTTCTCGACCGCGTAGACGAGCACCTGAATCGGGTTGTCGCCCGTCCGCTCGTGGACGATCTCGAAGGCGTCGCGGACGATCCGCATCGTCTGCTGTTTCTTCCCCGTGTTGTCGCTGGTCTGCATCAGCCGGTTGACTAACCGCTCGACGATCGAGATCTCGCTCTTCGCGAACTGCTTGCCCGAGTGTCGGCCCATCGTGTGTGCGATCGGGGTCACGGTGATGTACCGCGCGGTGGAGGGGTCGCGGTACTCGATCTCACCGACCTCCCACCGACCGAACAACAGCGCGTCCGTCTCGGACTCGCTCTCCTCGTCGATCTCGCCCTCGTCGGCTTCGGTCTCCTCGACGTCGGCCTCGGTCTCGTCGCCGCTCATCGGACGGGTTTCTCCGCGTTTCCGCGCACCAGTTCGATCATCGAGACGCCGTTTACCTTCTCGACCTTGTAGTTCACGCCCGAGAGGTCGCCCATCGCGCGACCCTTCGCCCCGCCGATCCCGGCGATGGTCACCTCGTCGTGCTCGTCGATGAAGCTGATCGCGCCGTCACCGGGACAGAACGCGGTGACCTGCTTGCCGTTCTTGATCAGCTGCACCCGCACGCACTTCCGGATCGCGGAGTTGGGCTGTTTCGCTTCGATCCCGACCTTCTCGAGGACGATGCCCCGGCCCTGGGGAGCGCCCTCGAGCGGGTCGGACTTCTTTCGGAGTCCACGGGCGCGACGCGCGTAGCGCGAGTCGGACCACCGGTACTTCTGGCGGTCCTTCTTGAGCTTCCGCGCCGCATACTTGCCGTTCGCCATAGTAGGCGAGGATATCCGACGAGGCTACTTAAGGATCCCCTTTCCGGAGCGTCCTCGGGGGTGAGAGTTACCCGCTACGCCAACTCGACGCGGTCGACCCCGAAGTGACGCTTCGCGAGCTTCGAGGCCATCTCGATGTTCTTCCCGCCCGAACCGATCGCCGCACCCCGATCCGCGTCCGGTACCTCGGCGTAGGCGACGACCGTCTCGTTCTCGCTTATCGTGACGTGCGAGACCGCTGCCGGCGAGAGCGCGTTCGCGACGAACGCCTCGGCGCTCTCCGCAGCCTCGACGAGTTCGACCGTGCACCCGAGACGCTCTTCGAGCCGTCTCACGGTCCCGCCGCCGGGTCCGATCGCCGTCGCCATCTCGCCCGGCGGGACGACGAAGACGATCCGGTCGAGCTCCTCGTCGATGACGCAGTCGGTCGCGCTCGCGTCGGTCACCGCCTCGAAGACCCCGATGTGCTGGATCGCCTCCGTCGAGAGGGTTCGGCCCATCTAGTCGGAGAGCGAGCCCATCCGCAGGTCGACGTCGCCGGTGCCGAGCTTGATCGGCTTGCCGACGATCACGTTCTCGATCACGCCGTTTAAGTCGTCGATCTCGCCGTGGATCGCGGCGTCGAGCAGGTGGTTGACCGTCACCTCGTACGCCGCCCGCGCGAGCACGCTGTCCTTGCTCCCGGCGATGCCGTGGCGGCCGATGGAGTTGATCTCGCCCCGGTTCGTCATGATGTCGGCGACCAGCATCAGGTGTCTGACGTTCACGTCGTCGAGACCCTGCTCCTTGAGCGTCTCCATCGTCTCCTCGATGATCGCCTCGCGGGCGGCCTCGATGCCGAGTTCGCGGTGGATCTCGTGGATGTTGTTGCAGGTGGTCCGCGAGGCGTCGACGCCCTCGATCGAGAGCGCGTCGCCGAACGCGGAGCCCTCGGTGTAGAGGACGAACTCCTCGTCGTCGCCGGACTGCTCCTTGCGGACGACCACGCGGCTCACGTCCTCGATCCCCTTGAAGACGACGTCCCGGAGCTGTTCGACCAGCTGGAGCAGCTGTCGGTAGCTCGGCTCGTCGGGACCGAACTCGATCTGTGTCCCCTGCTGGACGGTCGAGACGCCGAGGGCGTCCTCGATCGTCTCCGCGACCTCCTCGGGCTCGATCAGCCGCTCCTCGAGGGTCTCCTCGTTGAGCGAGACGCCGACGCGCATGTCCGCGACGTTCGTCGAGACGTCGCCGAGCGCGAGGATACGTGTCGCCTCGATCTTCCAGACGACCTCGTGGGCGAGCGAGCGGTCGGTCGCGTACTCGTCCTCGAGGTAGACCGTCATCATCGGCGTGTCCGGGGTCTTCCGGGCGTCGACCAGCTCGATCAGCCGTGGAAGCCCCTGCGTGACGTCGATCTCCGCGACGCCCGCGTAGTGGAACGTGTTCATCGTCATCTGCGTTCCGGGCTCGCCGATCGACTGCGCCGAGACCGTCCCCACCGGGTCGAGCGGGTCGACCCGGGTCTCGAGGTAGCGCGCCTCGACCGCGCGTGCGATCTCTTCGGCCTGTTCCTCGCTGACCGACTCGCGGCCCTCGATCGTCTCGAGAACCTGGTCCTTCAGCCGCCGGGGGAGGTCCCGCGACTCGACGACCGAACGGACCCCCTTGGTGAGCTCAGTCATCGGACGTCACCTCCGTTCGGAGCTGCCGCGGATCGGCGTGCTCGGAGAGGTTCGTCGGCGGCTCCGGCCGTTCGAGGAACGCCTCCTTCTCCGCCTCGCTGTCGAACTCCGCCTCGATGATCCGGTCGGCGATCCCCTCGACGTCGATCTCGTTGTCGACCGACGAGGAGACCCGCACGGGCGAGGTGCCGTCCTCGCCGAACTCGAACTGGACGATCTTGTCCGAGGTGTCCCGCACCGTGCCGTCGTACTGCGTCTCGAGCTCCGACAGCGCGTTGATCAGCCGGCGCTGGA
>SKWB01000190.1 GCA_007129135.1 Halococcaceae archaeon
GAGTTCCAGATCGCTGCGGGCGGTCTCGTCGGTACAGAAGTCCGGCCCCCGGAGCCCGAGCGCGAGGCCGAGCAGGTCGTCGTCGCGGATCCGCTCGTCGTAGAGCTCGCGGATCTGTCCCTCGGGGAGGCCGACGTCGCTGTCGAACCACCACTTCGCCGCGTCGTCACCCGGCGGCCCGTAGGTGTACACCGCGCGCAGTCCGGCGTCTTGGAGCGCGTCGACCGCTCGTTCGCCGTGTTCGGGCGAGTTGGGGTACGACCAGTCCAGGGCCGTGGTCGTCCCCGTGTGGAGCTTCTCGAAGGCGCCGAAGAGGCCGCCGAGGTACATGTCCTCGGGCCCGTAGAGCCCGGTCATGGTGCCGAGCATCTGCTCGAAGTACTCCCCCATGAGCGACCAGTCGCCGGCGATACCCCGGACCTGGGTCTGTGCGAGGTGGATGTGCGAGTCGACGAAGCCGGGGATGACGATGTGGCCCTCGGCGTCGATCACCTCGGCGTTGTCGGTCGAGAGGCCGTGTCCGATCTCGACGATCTCTCCGTCGTCGATCAGCACGTCGGCGCCCTCCAGCGTGCCGATGTCGGGGTCGAGCGTGACGACCGTCCCGTTCCGTACGATCCGTCGTGTCATGTCCAGTCCGACCTTCGACCAGTGAGTAAAAAGCTTACCGAACGGTAAAACCCGCGTGACGACGGACAAGCGATATACGTGACACCCGCCGAGTACGCCCATGAACGATCCCGATGGGAGGGTCTCCACGAAGGACACGCGGGAGGTGATCATGGAGGCGACGTTCCGTGCGATCAGCGAACACGGCTACGCCGACCTCCGGCTGCGCGACATCGGCGAGGAGATGGAGATGACCAGACAGGTGATCCACTACCACTTCGACGGGAAGTACGACCTCATCGCCTCCTTCCTCGAGTACGTGATCGACCAGTACGAGGGGAGCGTCGAAGTCGAGGAGGGTGGCGACCCGCGGACCGAACTCGACGCCCGGATCGACCAGTGTCTCTTCGGACCGGAGTTCGGCGAGTTCAGCCACTGGGACCGGATGAGGGTCTACCACGAGCTGTTCGCCCACGCACAGAACGACGAGCGACACCGCGAGATCTTCAACGACCACTACGGCCGGATCCGCGGGAGCATCGTCGAGGTCGTGGAGAGGGGTATCGAGGAGGGGACGTTCCGGCCCGTCGACGCCGACCTGATGGGCCAGCTCGTCACCGACGTGATCCACGCCGCCCGCGGCCGACGGATCTCGCTCGGCCACGACGACGCGCCGGAGGAGGCCCGCCGGGCGATCGACGAGTTCGTCCTCGGCTCGCTGTACGCGGAGGGGTAGTCCGCGGCACCGAGCCGAACGCGGTCGCCCGTCGGACGACAAGCCGCTCAGAGCTCGCGGTAGCTGTCGGGGTTCGGGAGTTCCCAGAGCAGCGGCGGGAGGAACGCCGGAAGCATGTCGATCAGGCGGCGCTCGCTCACGTCCAGGCCCTCGCAGTGTTCGGGCGCGCTCTCCCTGAGGCCGACGTGGATCTCGCCGTCCTCGCGTCTGACCGAGAGCGGGTAGACCGAACAGCGCGTCGGCTTCCAGTCGGCCTCGGCGTGGAGCGCACAGAGGCCGTCGTCGCGGAGGAACCCGCAGGCCTGGCCGTCCGCCGCGACGTGCCCCTCGCGTGCTTTCGGTTCGCGCGTGACGAAGCGTTCGCCTCTCGCCGTGGTCGTCACTTCCGCGAGGTTCGCCTCCTCGGCCAGCGCGTAGGTGTCCTCCTCGTAGAGCATGACCCCGTGGTGACAGCACCAGGTACACGAGTCCACACACTCGAAGGTGGTCTCCGGGTCGAACTCGACGACCGCCTCCCTGCCCGGGTGAACCTCGACGCAGCGCTGTGCAGTCACGTCCTCGTCCAGGCGACCGGACGGCAAAAGCCCCGCGCCCGCACCCGGGAGGGCCTCCGGCGAAGAGGAGCAGTGAAGTCACCAGGCAGTCAACACATCGTCGATGAACGACGAGGAGTGTCGCGTGGACGAGACGCGGCGTCGGACCCTCCGTGGTATCGGTGCGACGGTCGGCGGACTTGCCCTCGCGAACGGACTCGCGCCCGCGAGCGCGCGGTCGGGTGGCCCCGTCCTGATCGGTCCGGACGGCGAGGTACGGCCGGAGGACGTCGAGGCGGCGGTCGGCGCCGGGGAGCGACCGGTGGAGAACAGCGAGGCGGACGCGCGGTACCTGGAGCTGATCCGGGAGGCGATCGAACTCCGGGCGAACAGCGAGTCGACGATGGACGGCGACGCGATCCGGGCGGTCCTCAGGGAGCGAAACGAGGGGTTCCGGTCGGATCTGGTCTTCTTCGCCGCCAGCGACTTCGGGAGCCCACAGGTGTTCGTCCCCGAGGGGTTCGAAGAGCGCGACGAACGGTTGAACGCGGTCCTCGACCGGATCCACGAGCAGAAGTGGCGGGCCGACAGCCAACCGCTCCGGTCGGTCCGCAACGAGGTGTTCAGGCGGGTTCCCGGGATCCACCAGGGGCTGGCAGCGCTCTGTCACGCCGACGGCTCGGCCGACTACGACATCGTCTACGGCTGGCACGGCGTTTACAACTTCTACACGATCCGGCAGGTCGTGGGGCTGGTCGACTGGGTGACGAACGCCGACGACCGGTGGCGCGAGCGGCTCCACTTCGAGTACTGATCGGGGGCGATCCGAAAGTTTTTGTCGCCACCTTCGTAGCTACGGGCCATGGCCCACCTCGACACTGTTTTCGACCTCCTTCGATCCGAACGTCGCCGCCACGTGCTCTACTACCTCAACGAGCGTGACGGGGAGGTGCCGGTCGAGGACGTCGTGGAGGCGCTGACGGACCAGGAGGCCGACGGACCGCCCTCCACGGGCGAGTTCGAGGAGGTCGAGGTCTCGCTCACACACGTCCACCTCCCGAAGGCGGCGGAGGCCGAGTTCATCGAGTACGACCGCGAGGAACGGGTCGTCAACGTGAGCGGCACGCCGCCCGGCTACGACGCGATCGTCACCATCGCGGAAGTGATCGACGCGGCCGACGACGTCGACTGAGCTCGCCTCCTATCCGGTGTTCTTCATCCCGGCGGCGATCCCCTTCACCGTGAGCCGGAGCGTCCGCTCTTCGGTCTCGGTGCGGTGGGTCTGCTTCAGCAGGTGCGTCTGGAGCAGGTTCAGCGGGTCGACGTAAGGGTTTCGCCGGCGGAGGCTCTCCTCGAGCCAGGGGCGGGCGAGCAGCCCCTCCCGGTCCGTGATCTCGGTGACGAGCGCCGCCGCGCGGTCGTACTCCGCTTCGAGGCGGGGGAAAAACCGCTCTTCGAGCTCCTCGTCGGCGATCGTCGCGTACTCCGCCGCGATCTCCATCTCGGTGCGGGCGAGCGAGAGCGCGGCGTTGTCGAGCGTCGTCCGGAAGAAGGGCCACTCCTCGTACATCTCCCGGAGGGTGTCGATCTCTCCGCCCTCGTCGAGGTAGGCGTCGATCCCGGTCGCCAGCGCGTACCAGCCGGTGAGGATACAGCGCGACTGCGTCCAGGAGAACACCCAGGGGATCGCCCTGAGGTCCTCGACCGTCCGCTGACCCGAACGCGAGGCGGGCCGCGAGCCGAGGTTCAGCTCCTCGATCACGGTGATCGGCGTCGCCTGCTCGAAGTAGCGGACGAACCCCTCCGACTCGAGGAGTGCCCTGTACTCCGTCCTCGCGGCCTCGGCCATCGTCTCCATCGCCTCGGTCCACTCGTCGCCGACCCGTTCGCGGTCGCCGTCGAGCGCCCGCCTGCGCGCGCGGATCTGTGCGTTCATCATCTGCTCGACGTTCCGCTCGGCGATGCGGGGGTTGCCGTACTTCTCGGCGATCGCCTCGCCCTGCTCGGTGAACTTCACCTGTCCCGAGACCGACTCGGGTGGCAGCGCGAGCAACGCCTCGTTCATCGGGCCGCCGCCGCGCGAGATCGACCCACCGCGGCCGTGGAAGAGCCGGAGCGTGACGTCGTACTCGTCGGCGATCTCCGCGAGCCGGCGCTGGTTCCGGTAGAGGTCCCAGTTCGCGGCCAGGAAGCCGTTCTCCTTGTTCGAGTCCGAGTAGCCGAGCATCACCTCCTGGAGCGTCCCCCTGGCGGAGAGGAGCTGTTCGTAGACCTCGTTCTCGAAGAGCGTCCCCATGATCCGGCGCGCCCCCGAGAGGGCGTACTCGGTCTCCAGCAGCGGGACGACGTCGATCCCCGCGTACTCGGGCAGGGTGATCACCCCCGCCTGATCCGCGAGGAAGACCACCTCGAGGACGTGACTCGCCTCCTCGGTCATGCTGATGCAGTAGGTGTCGATCGCGTCGGTGCCGTACTCGGCCTGCCAGCCGGCGAGCCGGTCGAACAGTTCGAGGACCGTGCGTGCGGTCTCCGAGAGCTCCACCTCCTCGTCCTCGTAGCGCGAGACGTCGATCACCGGCTCCTCCTGCCCGATCGCTTCGGTCAGCGTCTCCACCCGTTCGGCCTCCGAGAGCGACCCGTAATCCAGTCCCTCCAGCGCGAGCGCCTCGGTGATCGCGGTGGTGTGGTTCTTCCGGTGGTCGCGCAGGTCGAGGCTCGCGAGCGAGAAGCCGAACGTCTCGGCCTGTCGTCTGAGGGGATCCACGTGTTCGGCGACGACGCTCCCGGCACCGTTCTCGTGGGCGCTCTCGGCCAGGACCGAGAGGTCCTCGACGAACTCGGCGGGCTCTTCGTACCCGCCGGGGCGGACGTCGTCGACGCGGTCGATCCGCTCGCGCATCAGTCGGAGCTTCTGGCGGTACGGCTCTCGCGGGTAGCGCTCCTCGGCCGCGCGGGCGACCCCGGGGAGGCGCTCTCTGTCCGCGGCCAGAGATTTCTCGAACGCCTCGCCGACCGAGATTCGGCTCCCGTCCTGGCTCAACACGCCGGAGAGGTCGCCGAGCGCCTCCGTGTACCGCGCGAGGACCGCCCGACGCTGGCGGTCGAGCGTCGCCTCCGTGACGTCCGGCGTGACGAACGGGTTGCCGTCGCGGTCGCTCCCGGCCCACGAGCGGAACTCGACGAGTTTCGGGATCGACGGCGGGCGCTCGAACTCCTCGGCGAGCGCCGTCGCCAGTTCGTCGTAGACCTCGCCGATCACGTCGTAGAGCGTGTGCTCGAGGTACCAGCCGACGTTCCGCGCCTCGTCGGTCGGCTCCGGTCTCCTCGTGCGGACCTGTGGGGTCTGCCAGAGACTCACGACCTCGGCGTCGATCGCCCGCTCGACCTGGCTCCGCTCCTTCTCCGTCATCCGGCGCTCGTCGAGCGTCTCGATGTGTTCTGCGACCGCCCGGAGCTTCGCCTTCACCGTCTTCCGTCGGGCCTCGGTCGGGTGGGCGGTGAACGTCGGCTCGACGAGGACGTCCGAGAGCACCCGCTCGGCCTCCTCGGGGCTCTCCGCGAGCGCCTCCGCCGCCGCCTCGAGACCGTCGTCGAGCGTCCGCTCGTGCGAGGCGTTCCTGAGCACCCGTACCCGTTCGCGCTCCTCGGCGAGGTTGATCAGTTCGAAGTAGGTCGTGAACGCGCGGGCGACGATCGACTCCCGTTCGGGTGGGAGCCGGTCGAGGAGCTGGTGCAGCCCCTCGCGGGACTCCGCACTACCCTCGCGGTAGGCGATCGACGCCGTCCGGAGCGTCTCGACCGTCTCGAAGTCGTCGCGCGAGGCGTGCTCGCGGATCACGTCGCCGACGAGCGCCCCGAGTTCGCGGACGTCCTGGTTCACCGTCCGCGCGGAGAGTGCCTGGTCCATGACCCCCCTACACGGGCCCCCCTCTTACAGGTTCACTCGTCCCCGAAGAATTGCCTCCGGTTGCCGGAACGGCTCCCCGGGGAGCCACCGGACCCCCGTACACCGGACGACCCCATCCCGTTACGATGGGGTATCGGGGAGAACCAGTTCCTCGGTCACCAGCTCGTCGCCGTAGCCCACTTCGACCGTGACAACTCCGTCGTGCTCTTCGTGGATCCGTTCCGCGTCCTCCTCCGAGAACCGCAGCACGACCGCACCCGACTCCCCGGGCGCGAGCGAGACACCGTGGGCAGTGATCTCGTCGTCATCGGCGAGCAGTCTCGCCCAGAACTCCCCCGAGACGTCGCCGGTGTTCTCGAGGACGACTCCGACCTGCCACCGTTCCCCCGGCTGTGAGTGCGATACCGGCGCCTCGTCCGCCAGCCCCAGGTCGAGTCCCTCGCCCGGAACCGCCGTCTCGGTTCCGAGCA
>SKWB01000168.1 GCA_007129135.1 Halococcaceae archaeon
ATCAGGGCCTTCGCGAAGTTCTGGCTGGTCGAGTCGATTCCGTCCCCGGAACCGCCCGCGATCCGCCAGATGAGTTCGTTGTCAGTCATGGTGGCATCTCGGCCCTCCCCGGGCCCAGTGTACGGGGAGGTTCGAGAGGTGGAAAGTAAAGGCTTTGCTATCCGTTACCATAGATTAATAGTTAAGAACGACCCCAGCGTTTAGGGTTCCTAGTAGGTCGACGCCGCCGGGCGGTTCAGACGAGCGAGTCCGGCCGGGTCGAGAGGTACTCGAAGACCGCGCCGAGCGAGAAGCCGTACGCCCAGTGGGCCATGAGCGTGAGCACGACGTACGCGACGAGCGTGATCCCCGTGAAGCCGTCGTAGAAGGCGAGGACGAAGCCGGTCCAGAGCATCGTCCCGAAGACGACTCCCTTGAACGGATCCCGACCTCCGGGCAGGTACTCCTTCAGCGAGGCGAACAGGAGCGGCCACGGTAACATCCCGCCGAGGACGAAGGTCGCGTAGCCGAGCGCGACGGGCGAGGCCAGCCCGTCGAGCCCGATCATCAGCGCCAGCTGCCCGAACGACTCGCGCGGGAACGCTCCGACCGACTCCGCGATCAACAGCCCGACCGTCGCCGCAGCCGTCCCGACCAGCCCGCCCGCGGCGCCGACGAACCCGTCGGCGACGATACCGTAGAGCGAGTCGAACTCCTCGATCTCCGCGACACGCTTCTCCTCGAGCAGCGCGTCGACCCCCTCGTCGGCCTCGTCGTTCCCGGACGGAGCATCACTCATGGTACCACGTACCGCTCAGTAGGTAATAATTGTTCGTGTAGGAGAGAGAAACGGCTCCATCGGGGCTTCGGCGAAACGATAATAAGCACGCGTGGGAAACGGTAGCAGGAACCACTGAACGTGATAAACGATAATGATGTATCAGACACCGGTCATCCCTCGCCCGCTCGCCCCGCTTCCTCGTCTCCCCGGTGACGAGTGGGGAACACAGGTACAGCTATTCGAAGAGATCTTCGTGGTCTTCCTGGTGCTCGGGACGATCGTCGGGGTCGTCGTCGTTAGCTACACGCTCTACAACGCCTACAAGTACCGGGACCGGGGTGAGGAGTCGGGCGAGGCCGACCGGCCCGTTCTGGGAGAGCTCCCGACCGGCGAGGGCGGCGGCCGGAAGCTCTTTCTCTCCTTTTTCCTCAGCGCCGTCATCGTCATCAGCCTGGTCGCCTGGACCTACGGTGCGTTGCTCTACGTCGAGGCCGGCCCCGACGACCAGGGGACCGACGAGAACCTCGACGTGGACGTCGTCGGCTTCCAGTTCGGTTGGGAGTTCGAGTACCCGAACGGCCACAGCGAGACGAACGAACTCCGCGTCCCGGCCGACCGAACGGTGACGCTCACCTTCACGGCGACCGACGTCTGGCACAACTTCGGGATCCCCGAGCTACGGGTGAAAGCCGACGCGATCCCCGGCCAGACCACCGAGACCTGGTTCATCGCGGAGGAGACCGGCGAGTACACCGCCTGGTGTTTCGAACTCTGTGGCGTCGGCCACTCCGATATGGTCGCGGACGTGATCGTGATGGAGCCCGAGGAGTGGGAGGAGTGGTACGAGGACCCCGAGGCGTACGAGAACGGTGAGACAGACGCGGAGGACGAGAGCGACGTGGACGAAGAGACCGACGAGGAGGAGAACGGTGAGAACGACGCTGCGGAGGACGAGCCCGACGACGAGAGCGAGGCGGTCGTGACGGCGGTGACCCGATGAGCGACCTCCCTCCGGCGTCGACGGTGAAACGCTGGCTGGTCACGACGAACCACAAGGACGTCGGCATCCTCTACCTCGTCACGGCGCTGTTCTTCCTGCTGCTCGGCGGCGTGCTCGCGCTGCTCATCCGCGTTCAGCTCTGGACGCCCGGTCCGAGCCTCCTCTCGGGCGGGGCGTACAACGAGGCGGTCACCACACACGGCCTCTTGATGGTCTTCTGGTTCCTCTCGCCGTTCGCGTTCGGCTTCGCGAACTACGTCGTCCCGCTCCAGATCGGCGCGAAGGACCTCGCCTTTCCCCGCCTCAACGCGCTCAGCTACTGGGCCTACGTCTTCTCCGGGCTGCTGATGGTGATCTCGTTCTTCCAGGGCGGGACCTACGACGCGGGCTGGACGATGTACGCCCCGCTCAACATCCCCGAGTACTCCCCATCGGTCGGGGGGACGACCGCGGTCCTCGCGCTGGTGCTGTTCGTCGTCTCGGTGACGATCGGCACGGTGAACTTCCTCGTCACCATCCACCGCGGCCGCGCGGAGGGGATGGGGATGTGGAACCTCCCGCTGTTCACCTGGTCGATCCTGCTCACGGTCTGGATGATGCTGTTCGCGTTCGCCGCGCTGCTCGGGGCGCTGTTGCTGCTCGGCTCCGATCGCATCGTCGGGACGCTCTACTTCACCGCGACGGGAACGGGAGACAGCTCCTTGCTGTGGGCACACCTGTTCTGGTTCTTCGGCCATCCCGAGGTCTACATCGTCTTCTTCCCCGCCCTCGGGGTGATGCTCGAGATCTTCCAGACGTTCTCCGGCCGGCGGCTCGTCGGGCGCAAGTGGGTGATCCTCGCGATGATCCTCATCGCCGTCCAGAGCTTCCTCGTCTGGATGCACCACATGTTCCTCACCTCGATCAACCTGGAGATCAAGACGCTGATGATGGCGACGACGATCGGGATCTCGCTCCCGTTCGACCTGATCGTCTTCGCGCTGATCTACACGCTCGTGAAGGGACGGGTGCAGTTCACCACCCCGTTTCTGTTCTCGCTCGGGGCGCTGTTGCTGTTCATCCTCGGCGGGATCACCGGCGTCTTCCTCGGGGCGACCGTCCTCGACTACGAGTTCCGGGGCACCTACTGGGTCGTCGCACACTTCCACTACGTGATGTTCGGCGGCGCGACCGCGCTCTTCGGCGCGCTCTACTACTGGTATCCGAAGATGACGGGGCGGATGTACGACGAGTTCCTCGGGAAGCTGCACTTCGGGACGTTCTTCGTCGGGTTCAACCTGCTCTACTTCCCGCTCTTTCTCGCCTGGGAGACCCCACGACGCGTCTTCGAGTACAACGTCGAGCTGATCACCTGGCACCAGCTGGCGACGATCGGCGGCTTCATCGTCGGGGCGTCGTTCCTGATCATGTTCTACAACCTCTACGTGAGCTACTGGAACGGCGAGCCGGTCGGCGAGAACCCCTGGGAGTTCTCCAGGACCGCCGAGTGGGCGATCGAGTCGCCGCCACCGCTCGAGAACTGGCCGGGCCGCGCGAGCTACGCCGATGGCTCGCTCTCGTTCATCGAGACCGCACCCGCCCACGCGGCCGACGGCGGACGGGCGACCGACGGGGGTGTCGTCTCCCAGTTCGTCGAGGTCCGCGAGCCGACCGAGACCGAACTCGCACACGCCGAGGTCCACGAGGACCACGCGAGCATCTGGCCGTTCGCGATAGGCCTCGGGGTCTTCGTCCTCTTCCTCGGGCTCTCCGGGCTCCACGCCGGTGAGCTCCAGGGGCCGCACTACCTCGTGGCGATCGCCGCCGGCCTGGGGCTGAGCGCGTACGCGCTGCTCGGCTTCGGCCTGGAGGAGTTCAACGCGCCGGAGGCGCTGATCGCCGAGCGCTGGCCGTTCGAGGGCGTCGGAAAGACGAAGCTCGGCGTCTGGTTCTTCCTCGCCTCGGACGTCGTCGTCTTCGGCGCCGTGATCGGCGCGTTCGTCTTCATCCGCGCCGGGATGGGCTGGGGCGCGTGGGAGACGGTCCCGCCGGACCCCTTACCCGGGCTAGTGAACACGTTCGTCCTGCTCACGAGCAGCTTCACCGTCATCCTCGCGCTGGTCGCAGCGGAGCGAAAGAGCAAGCGCGGCCTGCTCGCCGCGATGGGCGCGACGCTCGCCCTCGGCTTCACCTTCCTCGGCATCAAGGCCTGGGAGTGGAGCTACGAGTTCTCGGTGGGGATCTACCCCCAGACGAGCATCGAGGCGTCGGTCTACTACGTCACGACCGGTCTCCACGGCCTGCACGTCGTCCTCGGGATGCTGATCGCCCTGTTCATGTTCGCCCGGATCTACCGCTCGGACGCCTACCTGGAGGACCACCGTCCCGTGGAGTTCTTCGGGCTCTACTGGCACTTCGTCGACATCGTCTGGGTCTTCCTCTTCCCGCTGTTCTACCTGATGTGAGTCGGTCCGGGCCGGTCACCGGAAACCGGCCACACCGACCGCGCTGGGACCTCTCAGCGACGAAAGGAGGTCCTGCAGCGGTCTCTCTCCTCCTCGTACACCCCGACCATCCGCCAGAAGAACACGAGCATCAGCACTACGGAGATGACGGTTCCGACGGCCGTCCGGGCTGGCCGGCGTTCGGTGGCCGACCGGAGCGTGAACACGTAGACGGGCGCGCAGGCGACCACGAACCGGGTGTGTGAGGAGGAGCGGAGTCCGCGGTCGATCCAGATGCGCTCGCCGAGGACGGCGCGGGTCGCCCACGCCTCGTCGGTCTCGGGCGGGGAGACCAGGAAGGGGTTCAGCGCGACAAACAGGAGCGTCCCGGCGAGGAGCGGTCGACTCCGACGGTAGATCGACAGGACGAGCACCGGGTAGACGGCGACGAGCGTCCAGACGCTCCACGGGTTGGCGTGACGCGACCAGAGCGGTCGGTCCTCGAGCCGATCGATCTCGGGAGGCGTGACGGTCATACCGAGTGCGGACGTCGCTCGTTTACGTACTCGGCCAGAGAGCGGTCGCTCATCTAGTGCCAGACCACCGCGTAGGTGTAGGTGACGCCGAAGTAGAGCAGGAGCAGCGAGACGACCACCTTCGCGTGGAAGGTGAAGAGGTCGTGTGACTCCTCGCGGTAGGCCTCGTCGTAGCGCTCCCGGTCGTCGTCGGCGCACGCCTCCGGGTGGACCTCGCCGAGGTGGAGCGCGTAGAGACGGTCGGTCCGGAACGGCCGGTCGCAGTGTGGACAGCGCGCCGTCCGGCGCTCGCCGTCGGGGACCGCGAACTCGGGGTCGGTGATCGGCCGGAACATCCGTGTGAACGGTGAACACTCCGCAGTCATATAGTCTCGTCCTCAGCCGACGAACGGCGGGGGCTGTGTCGGCAGCGAGAGCAGGTAGAGACTCAGCATCGTGTAGAGCACCATCACGAGCACGAACGGGAACTGGCTCCGGATCGCCTGGAGCCGGCCGGAGAAGAGATCGAAGGCGGCGGTGTGGGCGGCCCAGATGGCGAGGACGTGCCCGAGGAGGACGAACAGGACCTCCAGCAGGCCGACCCAGGGGGGGAGGACGAGCACCTGCGGGGGCAGCGGGGGCGAGAGTGGGTTCGAGAGCGCGCCGACCAGCGAGGGCGAGAGCGTGAGGAGAAAGGAGAAGTAGTGGGCGAGGTGGTAGCCCGCGGCGATGGCGAGCAGCGGCGGGGCGAACCGGAAGGCGAGGTAGCGCGTCGTGAGGTAAGTCTCCGCGCGTCGCCGGGCCCGCCGGGCGGCGAGCCAGTAGACGCCGAGGAAGAGCGCGTAGCCCGAGAGGAGGATCGAGAGGTAGACGACCGCCGCCGGGAGGCCGAGCCCCACGAGGGTCTCGACCGTCCGCACGCCGGGCGGCGTGACGACGAAGCCGCTGTAGGTGAGTTCCCAGACGAGCAGGACCGAGAACGCGACGACCGTGAGGTCGCGGAAGGCGTCACCCTCGCGCAGACGGGCACCGGGGAGCCGGAGTTCGAGGCCACGATCGGTCCGCTGGAGGGGAGCGACCGCGCCGTAGAACCGGAACCAGACCGAGAGCGGGTCGGCGTACCGGAACCAGTCGGCCGGCGAGAAGACCACTGCGCCCGCGAGCGTGTAGAGGGCGTAGACGAGGACGGCAACCGCGAGGACCCAGGGAACGGTCGTCACCGGCACGACGACCTCGAGCCAGATCAGCGCGAGGAGCCCGCAGACCGCCGGGAGCACGCCGAGGTCCGTGGGATAGGGGGCGAACCCGGAGGGAAGTCGCCCCGCGACCGCCCGGAAGGGGTCGATCGCGGGCCACGGGTTCCCGACCAGGTAGGCCACCGCCGTCAGCCCCGCACGGAGACCGACGAAGACGAGGAGGACCGCGAGGTTCGCGTTCGCGATCCCGGGGCCCAGGAGACCGACCAGGACGACGGAGAGGAGAGC
>SKWB01000355.1 GCA_007129135.1 Halococcaceae archaeon
ACCCCTTCTCCGCGCAGTGTCCGATCGCACTCTCGCGCACGTGCAAGCGCCATCCCTACTCGATTTCACCTCCACCGTAGGGTATGGTCAGAATCTCGACGATCGTGATCGTTCTCGCCATCGTCCTCGGGATCGGTCTCATCCCGATCCCCGTACTGCCCGGTGTTGGCCTCCTCGTCGGGCTCTCGGGGATCGTCCTCGGGATCGTCCTTCGTGTGCTCGGCTACTGAACCGCCGAGGCCACCGGCGACCACGCCGATCAGGTTCCCGAACAGCCCTTGGCCCGACGTTCGATTTACGAGTTCACTGCCAGGTGCGACAACGGAATGACGCCCGCGGGTAGGCTGCGAATCCGATGGCAGTGCGATGACACCGTCCTCGTTCTGTCTACGTTCACGTCCGTCGTGACCTACCGCAGTCCGCGTTGATACTGGTGAGGGTAGATCCAATACTATTCTCAAGGCTCCTACTACCTGAAATCACCACGATTACTTTGATATCGCTGCCTGGCGTGGTTACACCTGAGAGTATGATACGCCGACACGCAGAATGGATGCGGCTGATCGATGAACGCATTCTCGAACTCCTGAAAACGGAGGATCGGCCACTGGCTTCGAAGGCGATCAAAATCCGTCTCGGAGAGCTCTCTCCACAGTTGGAGTATCCAAAGCAGTACATCGACGCCCGGTTAGATCGGTTGCTCTACCATCGACTCGTCGAAACGGAAGGAGAAGCGTGGCAATACCGCCTCTCCGAGCACGGTGCCTCGTATCTCAACGGGGTGCTCGATGCGAGTGACCTGCCCGCCTCGGTCGAGGAACACCCCGGGAAACCGGAGTTGAAAATCGATCGGATCGACTGAGCACTCGGGCCTGCGAGGTGGCGTACACTGAACTCGACGCGAGCGCGACTTCGAACCAACGCTGGGGGTGATCCTGGCGAACCATCTGGGTATCCTGTGACCGACTCCCCTTCGACTCACTCGACGATCAGCGGGGCGCAGTACATTTGAATGCGGAGTAACGACCAGGTGCCCCGTTCACTCGGGGGAGTGAGGATCCTCGAAGCCGAACAGCGGGACGGTGATTTCGAGAAACGATTCCACGAGCGTCGCTAGTACAGCGACCGCTCACACCAGCTCAAATGCTATCTCGAAGTTCTCCTTGATTTTCAAGGAACAGCGGTAGGTGGCTCAGATCGTGATCGCTCCCAGCCGAGAAAGCGATTCTTCCCTACTGAAAGAGCATCGGGCGCGCACCTGACGAGGCAGTGAGCCACGGTCGGAACCCAGAGCGTCGAGACACGAGTCGGGTCGGACGGACTGTCCGCCCAATCGGGGCGGAGTTGGGTAACTATATAGGAGAGGGCGAGTGTGCTCTACCATGCGCCGCAGAACGTTTCTCACGACGGTGGGCGCGGGGACGACCGCAGCGACCGCGGGCTGTCTGATCGACGACGACGAGGAGGTCGACCCGGACGACGACACCGCAGACGACGACGTCACCGACGACACCACGGACGACGCCGACGACACGGACGACGAGGCCGACGATACACCGGAATCGGACGTCACGGTGGGGATGATCTACTCCACCGGCGGCCTCGGCGACGAGTCGTTCAACGACATGGCCCACTCCGGGATCGAGCAGGCCGAAGCGGACTTCGGTATCGAGTACCAGAACGCCGAACCCGACGCCCCGGCGGATATGAACGACATGCAGCGGCAGTTCGCCGGCGACGACGATATCGACGTCGTCGTCTGTATCGGCTTCGACCACGAGGCGGACCTCATCGACAACGCCGAGGAGTTCGCCGACACGCAGTTCGTCCTCGTCGACGCGGTCGTCGAGGCCGACAACGTCGCGAGCTACGTCTTCCGCGAGCACGAGGGCTCGTTCCAGGTCGGCCACCTCGCCGGGTTGCTGTCGGCGACCGAGTACGCCCACGGCGGCGGCGAGACCGACCCGGACGAGGCGACCGTCGGCTTCGTCGGCGGCGAGGAGACCTCGCTGATCGAGCGGTTCGAGGCGGGCTACATCGCCGGCGCGCAGTACGCCGACGAGGATATCGAGACGCCCTCGGCCTACGCGGGGAGTTGGAACGACCCGACGACGGGCCAGGAGATCGCGGCCAGTATGTACGACGACGGGGCGGACGTCGTCTACCACGCCGCCGGCGGCACCGGCGGTGGCGTCTTCGAGGCCGCCCAGTCGGCCGAACGCTTCGCCATCGGCGTCGACGACGACCAGTCGGTGAGCGCCGAGGAGTTCAGCGACGTGATCGTCGCGAGCATGATCAAACGCGTCGACAACGCGGTCTACGAGTCCGTCGAGGCGATCGTCGAGGAGACCTTCGAGGGCGGGCAAGTGAACGACCTCGGCCTCGAAGAGGAGGGCGTCGGCGCGATCATCGGCCAGGACTTCGAGGGCGAACTCCCCGAGGAGATCGTCGACGCGCTCGAGGAGTCGCGGGAGGCGATCATCGACGGCGAGATCGACGTCCCGGACGACCTCGACGGGCTCTGAGGGATCGATGGACGGGAGCGCCGAGACGCCCGAACCGGGGGTGGGGAGCGAGCGAGCGACGCCGTGGGGTGGAGAGGAGCCACCCGCCGTCCATCTGGAAGGGATCACCAAGCGGTTTCCGGGCGTCGTCGCGAACGACGACGTCGACTTCACGGTCGATCGGGGGACGATCCACGCGCTCGTCGGCGAGAACGGGGCCGGCAAGACCACGCTGATGAACGTCCTCTACGGGCTCTACGAGCCGACGGAGGGTACCGTCTGGATCGATGGCGAGGCCCGGACGTTCTCCGATCCCGCCGATGCGATGGCCGTCGGCATCGGGATGATCCACCAGCACTTCATGCTCGTCGATACGATGAGCGTCGCCGAGAACGTCGTCCTCGGTGACGAGCCGAAGAAGTGGGGCGGGCTCGCGACCGACACCGCGCGTGCGGTCGAGGAGACGCGCGAGCTCGCCGAGCGCTACGGCTTCGACATCGACCCGACCGAACGGATCGAGGAGATCAGCGTCGGCGAGCAACAGCGCGTCGAGATCCTGAAGACGCTCTACCGGGGCGCGGAGATCCTGATCCTCGACGAGCCGACGGCGGTGCTCACCCCACAGGAAGTCGAGGTGCTGTTCGAGGTCTTGGAGGGCTTGATCGCCGAGGGGAAGACGATCATCTTCATCACGCACAAACTCGGCGAGGCCTTACGGGCCGCAGACGAGATCAGCGTGCTCCGCGACGGGAGGCTCGTCGGGACGGTCCCCGCCGGGGAGGCGACCGAGGAGCGACTCGCGAGCATGATGGTCGGCCGCGACGTCATCCTCGAGATCGAGAAGCCGCCGTCGACCCGCGGGTCGGCCCTGCTCCGGGTCGACGATCTGGTCGTCGAGGACGACCGCGGCGTCACGGCGGTCGACGGCGTGGGCTTTGCGGTCCACACCGGCGAGATATTCGGGATCGCCGGTGTCGACGGCAACGGACAGACCGAGCTCGTCGAGGCGATCACCGGGCTCCGGCCAGTCGAGTCGGGGACGATCACGTTCGACGGGCTAGAGGTCACGGGCACGCCCCGCCGGAGACGGATCGAAGCCGGCATGGCCTACATCGCGGAGGACCGCCAGAAGCGCAGCCTCGTGATGGAGTACGACCTCCGCCGGAACGGCCTGCTCGGCTGTCAACGGCTCCCGGCGTTCTCCGACGGGTGGCGGATCGACTGGGGGCGAACCGACGCGTACGTCGAGGACGTGATCACCGAGTACGACGTCCGGCCGCCAAACGCTGCCGCGATCGCCCGCTCGCTCTCGGGCGGTAACCAACAGAAGTTCATCGTCGGCCGGGAGTTCGAGCGCGACCCCTCGCTGGTCGTCGCCGCCCAGCCGACCCGGGGCGTCGATATCGGCTCGATCGAGTTCATCCACGACCGTCTCCTCGAGCTGCGGTCCGACGGAAAGGCCATCCTGCTCGTCTCCTCGAAGCTCGACGAGGTGAGCCAGCTCTCGGATCGCCTCGCGGTCATGCACGACGGGGAGGTCGTCGCCGTCGTCGATCCGGAGAGCGTGACGGAGGAGGAACTCGGGCTGCTCATGGCCGGCGAACGTCCGACCGGGCTCGACACCGAGGAGGCGCGCACCGAACGAACGGAGACGCCGCGAGGAGGGGGCGGAGGGGGCCGATGACATCGAGACGGGGGCCGCGTCCGATCGGGCGGAGGGACGCTGAATGAGCGACTGGCGCGAGCGGGCCGACGCCTCGCTCGACTGGCTCGTCGAGGCGACGGCGGTCCAGCGGATCGCCGTCAGCTCGATGGCGCTCGTCTTCGCCGTCCTCGTGGGCGCCGTCCTCGTCTTCGTCTCGGGGTTCGTCGCCGACTGCCCCGACCCGTTCATCCTGCTGCCGGGGCTCGGCTACGGCTGTTACAACCCGGTCGAGGTCTACGCGACGATGGTCGGCGGGGCGTTCGGGTCGTTCGCCGCCCTGGGCCGGACGCTCCAGGAGATGACACTGTTGCTCTTCACCGGGCTGTCGGTCGCCGTCGCCTTCCGCGCCGGGCTGTTCAACATCGGTACGCAGGGTCAGATGGTGCTGGGGGCGCTGGCGGCAGCGCTGACCGTCCTCTCTCTGGGTGAGGTGGTCCCGGAGAACGCCCTCGGCACCCTGATCGTGATCCCCGCCGGGGTCGTCGTCGGCGCGTTCGTCGGGGGGATCTGGGGGATGATCCCGGGGCTGATGAAGGCGTACGCGGACGCACACGAGGTGATCACGACGATCATGCTCAACTTCGTCGCGATGGGGATCGCCTTCTGGCTCGTCCAGAACCACGTCGGGAACTTGGAGACCGACTCGGTCCAGACCCACACGGTCCCGGAGGTCGCCCGCCTGCCGGCGACGATCGACGGCTCGCGGTTTTCGCTCTACGCGCTGGTCGGTGCGCTGGTGGCGGCCGTCGGGATCTACTTCCTCTACACCCGCACCGTCCTGGGCTACGAGCTGCGGACGAGCGGTGTCCAGGAGGCCGCCGCGGAGTACGGCGGGGTGAACGCGAAACGGAACATCGTCACCAGCATGACGCTCTCGGGTGCGCTCGGCGGCGTCGCCGGGGCGATCTACGTCACGATGGTCCAGTACCGCTGGCAGGACGGCATCCCGCCGCTCGGCTTCGACGGCATCGCGGTCTCGATCCTCGCGGGCAACAACCCACTCGGGGTGATCCCCGCGGCGCTGCTCTTCGGCGGGATGAAAAGCGGGAGCGTCGCGATCGATCTCTCGCTCGGCGTTCCGAACGAGCTCGTCGAGGTGCTCAGGGGACTGATCATCCTCTTCATCGCGATGCCGGAGCTCTTCCGGATGATCGGCAAGCGAGCGGGCTACGGCGGCGAGCCCGTGGCGACCGACGGCGGCGAGCGAGACGGGAAATCGGCCGGCGGCGAAGTGAAACCGGAACCGGACGGTGACGGGGCGGACCGATCAGCGCGGGACGGCTCCGACGGGGGCGAAGGCCGATGAACCGCCCGACGGTCACCCGGCGACAGGGGCTCGCGATCGGGGCGATCCTCTTCGGTCTCTTGCTCCTCGGCTTCGTCGTCGACGGGGGTCGGTCGCTGCTCTCGGACGTCACCGGGGTCGTGAGCGCGTCGTACCTGGCCGCGGCGTTCCGGTTCACCGTCCCGATCGCCTTCGCCGCGATGGGCGGCATCTTCGCGGAGAAGACCGGCGTCATCAACATCGGCCTCGAGGGGCTGTTGATCATCGGCGCGTTCGCCGCGGTCGCGAGCGCGTGGGGGCTCGCGGCGACGCCGATCGGCGCGAACATCTGGCTCGCGTTCGGCCTCGCGGTGCTGGCGAGCACGTTCGTCGCGCTGCTGTTCGCGGTCGTCTGTATCGAGTTCAAAGCCGACCAGATCATCGCCGGGCTCGCGGTCTGGCTGATCGCGCTCGGCTTCGCACCCTTCGCGAGCATCATCATCTGGGACCGGACGAACAGCCCGAGCGTCGGCACCTTCCCGGTCTGGGAGGTCCCCGTGCTCGCCGACCTCCCGAGCCTGGGGCCGCTCTTCTCGGCCACGCCGCCGGTACTCCTGCTCGTCCTCGCGGTCCCCTTCTCCTGGTACCTGCTGAACCGAACGCCGTTCGGCATGTGGATCGAAGCAAGCGGCGAGGACCC
>SKWB01000303.1 GCA_007129135.1 Halococcaceae archaeon
AGCGCGAACACCGCGACGACGAGGATGATGACGAGGAAGGCGAACCAGAGGAACATGTTCTTCCCACGCTCGCCGATGTACTCGCCGATGATCGAGCCGATCGAGCGGCCGTCGTGGCGGATGCTCGAGGAGAGCGACATGAAGTCGTGGACCGCGCCGAGCAGCGGGTTGCCGACGGCGACCCAGATGAGCGCCGGGAGCCAGCCCCACGCCACCGCGGCGGTGATCGGACCGACGACGGGTGCGCCGCCGGCGATCGACGAGTAGTGGTGACCGAGGAGGACGGGTTTGGTCGCGGGGACGTACTCCTGTCCGTCCTCGTACTTGTGCGCGGGGGTCTCGGCCGACTCGTCCAGTTCGACGAAGCCGGCGAGATACCGCCCGTAGCCGATGTATCCGACCGTGAACAGCGTGAGGATCACTGCTACGATCCAGATTATGCCAGTTGCCATGTCTGATCCTACCGCCCTCCACGGTTGACCATTATATAATGATATCCCGTTAATTTCGGTCTCCGCGGGCGGTTCCCGAGCGGCGTCTGACGGGTGGCGGACGGCTAGCTCTCGGGATCGATCGAGAGTTCCGCGGCGACCTCCTCCAACACCGAACCCTTCACCTCGTGGGTTCGGCTCTCGATCCGCGCGACGACCGGCGGCGCGAAGGTCCGTTCGATCCGGTCGACCCGGTCGGCCTCGACCGCCACCTTCTCCCGGAGGTAGCGCGCGCCGCGGCCCTCCTCGTGGGGCTCCGGCCCCGGGGTGAGCTTGTTGACGACGACCCCCTCGACCGAGAGCCCGTACTCCCTGTGGACGTCGATCGAGCGCTCGGTCTCCCGCACCGAGAGCTCGTCAGGCGTACAGACGAGGTAGAAGCGCGCCTCGCGGAGCGCCCGTTCGGCGAACTCGAATCGCTCCTTTCGCTCGCGGAGGTGGGCGAGGATCGGGTCACCCGCAGCGATCCGCCGTGGCTCCTGTGAGCCGATCGCCGCCATCTCGAACAGTTCGATCGACTTCTCGCGTTTGTACGCCAGCCGATCGATCCACTTCCCGAGGAGGTCGGGCAGCGCGAGCAGGCGGAGCGTCGACCCCGTCGGCGAGGTATCGAAGACCACCCGGTCGTAGCTCTCCTCGCGCATCACGTCGACGAACCGGTCGAACAGCGCCGCCTCGTACGCCCCGGGGGTCCGGTGTGCCATCTCGATCTGGAGGTCGATCTCGGCGACCATCGCGGGGCTCACCTGGTCGGCGAGCCGCCGTTTCGTCTCCTGGAGGTGTTCGGTCACCTCCCGTTCCGGGTCGATCTCCATCGCGGAGAGCCGGTCGTGGCCGTCGACCGGGGTGGGGTCGTCCGAGAACGCCTGGTCGAAGACGTCGCCGGTGCTGTGAGCCGGATCGGTCGAGACGACGAGCGTCTCGACGCCTGCATCGGCCGAGGAGAGCGCGTAGGCGCTCGCGACGGTCGTCTTTCCCACCCCACCCTTCCCGCCGAAGAAGACGAACTCCGTCATCTAGAAGTGATACTGCTGGCCTTTCCGTTCGATCAACGAGGTACGATCCCACATCCGCCGCTGCCAGGCGCGGTACTCGGCTCCCAGATACGGGAGCAGCTCGGCGGTGTAGTAGGAGATCGGCGAGGGGATCCCGAACGCCTCGGGGAAGCAGGCGAGCATGAACGCGTCCTCCAGGTCCTCGGCCTCGTTCTCGATCTTCTCGTAGGCCGGGTGGGTGATCATCCCGTGGTAGAGCCCGCGTATCCACTCGTCGGCGGTCTCCCGGTCGACGACGCGCGAGAGGGCCCCGAGGACCGGTCCCTCGTAGAGCCCCCTGAACCACCGCTCGACCGCCGCACGGTAGCGCTCGATCCGGTCGGCCAGTGTCATACCTCCTCAACTAGGGGTCCGGGCAAAACCGTGTCGGAGTTAAGTGGTGTGCGACCAGAGGTATCGGAGATGGTGGAGGATCCGATCCCGGTGACGGTGCTCTCCGGTGCGCTCGGCGCGGGGAAGACGACGCTGCTCAACCACCTGCTCGAGAACGCCGACCGGAGGCTCGCAGTGCTCGTCAACGACCTGGGAGCGCTCAACGTCGACGCCTCGCTCGTCGCGGAAGGGGCGACGCTCGGCGGGGAGGGCGGCGGTGTCGCACAGTTAGAGAACGGCTGCATCTGCTGCGAGCGCCGCGACGACCTGGAGACGGAGGTCGTCCGCCTCGCGCGGAGCCGCGAGTTCGACCACCTCGTCGTGGAGTCCTCGGGTATCTCCGAACCCGCACCCGTGGCACGGACGTTCGTCAGCGGACCGGCCGCGGCGGCCTACGACCTCGACACGCTCGTCACGGTCCTCGACGGCGAGTCGTTCCTGTCCCTGCTCGACGGCGACGCGCTCGAACGGGTCGAGACCGACGACGGGCCGCGACCGCTCTCCGACCTCGTCGTCGAGGGGATCGAGTGCTGTGACGTCCTCCTCGTGAACAAGTGTGACCTGCTCGACGAGGGCGACCGGCGGAGGGTCGTCGAGACGGTGCGGGAGCTCCAGCCGCGGGCACGGCTCCTCGAGACGGAGTTCTCCAGGGTGGCCCCCGAGGAGGTGCTGGAAACGGGACGGTTCGACCCCGAGGCGATGGCGGGGATGACCGCCTGGCGGCGAGTACACGACGGCGAGCAGGACCACGACGACGATCACGGCCACACCCACCCCGAAGAGCGCTACGGCGTGACCTCGTTCGTCTATCGCAGCCGTGAGCCGTTCGACCCCGGACGCTTCGCGGCGTTCCTCGGAGACCTCCCGCGGACGGTGATCAGGACGAAGGGGACCTGCTGGGTCGCCGGCCGTGACGGGGTCGCGCTGCTCGTGAGCGGCGTCGGTCCCCGCACCCGCGTGGAGGCGACGGAGGAGTGGATCGCGGCCAGACACGAGGTCGAACGCGAGCTCTACAGGGAGAACCACCCGGAGATACCGTGGGACGAGGAGGTGGGCGACCGGCGGACCGAGCTGGTCGTGATCGGCCGCGAGATGGACGAAGAGCGGGTGCGGGAGGCGCTCGACGCGTGTCTCACCGATGGCGGGGCGGAACAGGGCACGGACGAGTTCCCGAGCGAACTCGGGGATGTCGTCGAGTTCACCAGCGGAGCAGCGGGAGGACGAGGCCGACCGAGATGACCGCGAGGGCGAGCGCGCCGTAGAGCAGGCGCTCGAACCGGGCGCTCGCGGGAACCGCCGCGCTGTGGTCGGGTCGGTACGTCCAGACGAAACGGGAGTAGGCGAGGGCGGCGGTGACCGAGAACGCGATGGTCGTCAGGGCCACCGCCAGTTCGAACGAGGTGCCGAGTGCGACGAAGTACGGCGGGCCGAACGCGTAGAGCGCACCGAAGGCGAGGCCGGCCGCCACGCAGACCGGAACCGGGTCGACCGGCTCCCCCCACCGGTTTCTGAGTCGCATATGAGCTCCACGGTAGCACGGGCCATAACGGTTTCCGGCGTCGCCGGCAGAGCTAAGCGGGTCGGTACGAACCCCCGGAGCATGGCCGAGACGAAGCCACAGGGCGACCCCCGGGTGCTGGTCGTGCTGAACGTCGTGCTCTCGTCGCTCTTCGTCTGGACGGTGCTCACGCTGGCCGAGTTCGGCGGGGCGATCGCCTTCACCTGGGAACTGTTCGCGTTGCTCACCACCGGTCTCGTGATCGTGACCCACCTCGTGATCAACTGACCTCGTCCCCGGAAATCGGTCCTCGGGGACGCCGTCCCCGGTGACGACGCCGCTCACCGTCGAGAGAGCGCTCTGCCGCCTCGTCCACGGGCCGCTCGGCGTGACGGACGCCGCCGTCACCCGTCGGTGAGCGCTTCCTCGAGGCCGTCGAGACAGCGTTCGAGTTCGGCCTCGCGCTTCCAGGCGGCGATCCGGTCGGTGAGCGGTCTCGGGAAGAGTCCGAGCGAGACCGACGAGTGCATCGAGACACGCACGCCCTCGTTCTCCGCGCGGTACCTGATCGTCGTCTCCATCGCCTCGAACGGACCCGTCTCACCCTCCTGGTAGTAGCGGTAGCCGTCCTCGCGCTCCTCGAAGAAGAGGCTCATCTCCAGGCCCTTCGCACCGGCGATCACGCGGGTCCCCCCGTCGACCGCGGCGGTCTCGAGTACCGAAAAGGTGTCCTCGCACTCGACGATCCGTTCCGGGTCGAGGACGCGCTCGACCCCCGGGATCGTCGTCCGGAGGAACCGGGAGGCTTCGACCTCGCGCATGGCTCGAAGAGGCACGAGGGGGCGATAAGCCCACGGATCGGGTGTCTTTATGCCCCCGTCGGACGCGCACACGTGTATGCCGATCGAAGACCGCGACAGCGCGTCGCTGCTCACCCACGCGCTCGCGCGTGACACCCTCTCGCGGCTCAGGGACGCGAACACGGAACAGGTCGAGTTCAGGAAGGGGCTCGTGAAACTCGGACGGATCTGTGGCTACGAGATCATCGACGGTCGGATGGACACCGAGTACGTCTCGATCGAGACGCCGCTCGCGGAGACGATGGGCGAGCGCGTCACCGGCCTGGAGGACGTCGTGATCGTGAACGTCCTGCGCGCGGCGACGCCGTTCGTCGAGGGGCTGTTGAAGGCGTTTCCGCGGGCGAAACAGGGCGTCATCTCGGCGGGTCGCGACGAGGAAGCGGGGATGAGAGAGGGAGCGTTCCCGATAACGATCGACTACGTGAAACTGCCGGAGATCAGGGAGCAGGACACGGTGATCGTCGCCGACCCGATGCTCGCGACCGGGAGCACGATGTGTGCGGTACTGGACGAGGTGCTCGCCGATGGTCCGAGCCCCGAGAACCTGTACGTCCTCTCGGCGGTGAGCGCCCCGGACGGCCTGCTCCGGGTCGCGGACGAGTACCCCGAGGCCGACCTGCTCACGGTCGCCATCGACGACCGACTCGACGAGAACGGCTACATCGTCCCGGGACTGGGCGACGCTGGCGACCGGGCGTTCCGGACGAACTGAGCGGGTATCCCCCCTGTTTCCGATCGAAACCGACAGACCCCGATCCGTTCGTGCTCCACCCGTGACTCGTGAACCCGACCCACGGAGACCTCCCCAACACTCGTGAGCCATCGAGACGCGCGTTCCGTGACTACCGTTCTCCCTCGAGCACCCGAACCCGTCGTTCGAGCGACGTGATCCGCTCTTCGTACGCCCGCTTGCCGTCGAGGAAGTCGTAGACGGCGACGATGAGGAGCACGGGGATCACGAGGTAGAGACCGAAGCGCGTGAACGCGATCAGTAACTCGGGGAGGCCGGGGACACCGGGACCGAACAGGGGGAGCATCTCCGGGGTCGTCCTGCTACCGGTCATAAACCTTCGGGGCTACAGCGCGGTCAGTTCTCTGTACTCTCGTCGTCTTCACCCGCAGACAGCCCCTCGTCGCCGCGCTCTAGCGCCTTCGGCACGTCGTGGTGCTCGGAGTAGCCGTCGAACCAGCGGACGATCCGTTCGAGCCGATCGACGACGTGGTCCGGTTCGCCCGAGCGCGAGAGTTCGTGCCCCTCGCGAGGGTACCTGACGAGCCGGCTCTCGACGCCGTTCTTCCGCAGGAAGAGGTAGAACATCTCGGCGTTGTTCACGGGCACCCGGAAGTCGTTGTCCGAGTGGATCACGAGCGTGGGCGTGGTGACGTCGCTCGCGTAGGCGACCGGCGAGCGCTCCCAGAGGAACTCGGGCTCCTCCCACGGCTCGGTCCCGAAGTCCCACTCGACCAGTTTGAACGCGTCGGTCGAGCCGTAGAAGGAGGCGAGGTCGTAGACCCCGCGCTGGGCGACGGCGCCCGAGAAGCGGTCGGTGTGGCCGACGATCCAGCCGGTCATGTAGCCGCCGAACGAGCCGCCGGTGACGAACTGGTTCGTCTCGTCTACGTACTCGCGCTCGCAGACGGCGTCCGCGCCGGCGAGGACGTCCGTCATCGTGACGTCGCCCCAGTCGCGTTCGATCGCGCTGAGAAACCCCTCGCCGTAGCCCGACGACCCCCGAGGGTTACACCAGAAGACGACGTAGCCGCGGGCGGCGAGCGTCTGGAACTCGTGCCAGACGGTCCCGGACTGGCTCCACATCGCGTGCGGACCGCCGTGGATCTCGAC
>SKWB01000171.1 GCA_007129135.1 Halococcaceae archaeon
CACACTCAAAAATATAGGAATAAAAATGGTTAGTATCCGAGCCGCCGAAACCCACTCCGGAGAGCGGGTGATATCGGTTCCTCCCCACACCTCACAACGAGGTGCGGTAAAATCCGTTCTCAGTTCCGAGAAACCATCGGGGATCCGTCCGCACGCGGGCCGAGCGTCGGCCCGAACGGGGGATCGTCAACGTCGATCCGTCGCCTCGTCCGGTAGTCCGTAGAGCGTTCGACCGGGATCCGCCCGATCGAGGTGATCGCCTCGACGTAGTCCGAAAAGGACCGGAACTCGCCGTGGGCGCCCCCGGCGCGCTTCGTGATCTCCTCCGAGAGGATCGTCCCCATGTAGTCGTTCGCGCCGCAGGTGAGCATCCTGAGCCCGCCCGCGTCGCCGTACTTCACCCAGCTCGACTGGAGGTTCTCGACGTTGTCGAGGTAGAGCCTCGAGACCGCGATCAGCAGTTCGTCCTCGTGTCGGCTCGCGCCGCCGTCGACCAGCCCCCGCCTGAAGAGCGGTGTGTTCTCGTGGACGAACGAGAGCGGGACGAACTCCGTGATCGCACCCGTTCGGTCCTGAAGCTCCCTGATCCGGTCGAGGTGTACGACCCGGTGGCGCTCGTTCTCGACGTGGCCGTACATGATCGTCGCGGTCGTGTCGAGGCCGACCGCCGCGGCCGCCTCCATCGCCTCGATCCACTCCTCCGTGCCGATCTTCGTCGGACAGATCACCTCCCGGACCTCCTCGACGAGCACCTCCGCGGCGGTTCCCGGCACCGAGTCGAGGCCGGCGCGTTTCAGCCGACGGAAGACCTCCTCGTACTCCCACTCCGTGCCGCGTCTCGCGTGGGCGGCCTCCTCCGGCGTCATCGAGTGTATATGTACCTCGTCGACGCTCATCGCCTCGATCTGCTCGCAGTAGGTCCCCGGGTCGGTCGCGTACCGTTCCGGCGGTTTGGAGTGGATCGTCGGGTCCGGGCCGCGGGCGGCGAGTAGCTCCCTGTGTTCCGTGTCGAGCGAGAGCGCGGGGTGGAGCCCGGAGACCGAACAGACCTCGTAGATCCCGAGATCGAGCGCCCGGTCGACGATCCGGCGCGATTCTGTGGGCGTCTTCGTGAAGCCGTCGTGAGCCACTTCGGAGTCGGTTTCGAAGTAGCTCGCGGTGTCCTTGAAGTTACAGAAGAGACAGCCCGTGTCGCAGGCGGTCGTGACGTTGTTGTTCAGGTTCGCGACGAAGGTGACCTCGTCGCCCACGGTCTCCGCGCGTCGGGTGTCCGCGGCCTCGAGCACCGCCTCCTTTCGGTCCAGGTCGATCCCGTCGAACCCGGTGCCCGTGGTGAGCAGCGCGACGCCGTCCTCGACGTCGAGGCGCTCGCCGGACCGGGCCTTCGCGAGCGCGTTCTCGAAGGACTGGTCGCTCTCCGGGCGGAGCGAGAAGCGAAAGCGCTCACGCGGGACGTCCACGGGAACGACCGATCGGGCCATTGCCCGCCCGTTCCAGTCGCCCGGATAAAAAGCGGTCGGTACCGGTCACCGGAGACGTGCGGAGAGCGCGGGGAGCGCCTCGGTGACGTCGGTTCTCAGGTCGACGTCGGCCGGATCGCTCATAGGGGTCCGTTCGAGGTTGACGAGCGCGAGGAACGCGCCTGCGTCCGCGGCGATCCGGGGCACCGACGCCGCGGGCTCGACCGAGAGCGAGGAGCCGATCGCGAGGAAGACGTCGCACCCCGTAGCGTACTCGTGTGCCCGCTCGATCGCTGCACGGGGCAGGTCCTCACCGAAGAGGACGACGTCCGGCTTGAGGACGCCCCCACAGGCACAGGTCGGCGGAGACTCGCCCGCACGGACGCGCTCGAAGGCATCGTCGGCGGGCGAGCGCCCACCACAGGCCTCGCAGACGACGCGTGCGGCGTTTCCGTGGAGTTCGATCACGGTAGCCGATCCGGCCGCCTCGTGTAGCCCGTCGGTGTTCTGTGTGATCACGGCATCGAGGTGCCCGTTCGATTCCAGATCGACGAGCGCCTCGTGAGCCGCGTTCGGCGCGACCTCGTCGGGAAAGAGGCGTTCGTGGAGACGGAGCCGGTCGTCCCAGAACCCGCTCGGATCGCGCTCGAAACGCCGTCGGTGGAAGGAAGCCGGATCGAACTCCCTGCCCCAGATGCCCTCCTCGCCACGGAAGTCCGGGATGCCGGAGGCGGTGCTCACCCCCGCCCCGGTGAGCGCGACCGTCGTCCCCGCCTCCCGGATCGCCGCCGCGAGCCGGTCGAGACGATCGTTCATGGTCGACCTCGGTCCCGGCAGACGAAAAGTCCCGCGTCTCGGGCCGTCGGGTGCCGGCCCGCAACGCCGAAGGGGACCGACGGTAGCCGGATCAGCGGGCGAACGCGAGGCTCGTCACCGTGTCGATGACGCCGGTGATCGAGTGGATCTCCTCGGCGACGACGGTCGGGAGGTCGTCGACCTCCGCCAGTTCGAGCCGCGCGATGACGTCGTACTCGCCGGTGACGACGTGGACGGAGGCCGCCGAATCCAGCTCCGAGATGGCCGAGGCGGCTCGCGACACCGCGCCCGGATCGACGATCACGTGTACGTAGGCTTCTGCCATGGTCGCCAGACGGAGCGACGTGTGATAACAGTTGCCTCGGTCCCGGTCGGAAACCTTCTTGCCCCGCCGGTAGGGAGAGGCGCGTATGGACCACCGACGAACGGGGGAGGCGGCGAGCGAGCGCGCGGATCCGCTTTCGGGGGCGAGGGCGTGACGAGCGTCAAGGAGTTCCGAATCGACCGGGAGCCGACGCCGGACGAACTCGGCCGGGGCGCGTTCGTCTTCACCGACGCCTACTCGATCTTCGACTGGGGGCCGATGCCGGACTCGATCCCTGGCAAGGGCGCGAGCCTCTGTACGATGGGCGCGTTCAACTTCGAACGGCTCGAGGGCGAGGGCGTCCCGACACACTACCGCGGCGTCGGCGAGAGCGCGCGGGCGCTCGCCGGGATGCGGGAGCCGCCACGGGAGATGGCGATCGACCTCACGCAGGTGCCGGATCTCCCACGAACGGGTCGCGAGTACGACTACGAGGCCTACCACGCGGAGGCGGGCGAGAACTACCTCGTCCCGCTCGAGATCGTCTTTCGCAACCGCGTTCCGGTCGGGTCGAGTCTCAGACGCCGGAGCGAACCGACCGATCACGGCCTCTCCTTCGAGGAGTGGCCGCCGGATACGGTCGAGCTCGCGGAGCCGGTCGTCGAGTTCTCGACGAAGTACGAGGAGTCCGATAGATACCTCGACCGCGAGGAAGCCGAGGAGATCGCCGGGCGTGCGGCCCTCGACGAACTCGACGGGCTCGCCCGGGCGGTGAACCGGGTGGTCACCGAGCGAGCCGAGCGTGCCGGGCTCGTCCACGAGGACGGCAAGATAGAGTGTCTCTACTACCGAGGGGAGGTCCGCGTCGCGGACGTGGTGGGGACGTTCGACGAGAACCGCTTCTCCTACCGGGGGAACGGTATCTCCAAGGAGGTGATTAGGCAGTACCACAAACGCCAGCAGGAGGCGTGGGTAGCGGCGGTCGAGGACGCGAAAGCCCGCGCGAAGCGAGAGGACGTCGCGGACTGGCGGCCGCTCTGTGCGCACGAGCCAAAGCCGCTCTCGGAGGCGGTGGTCGGTACGATGGGCGCGCTGTACGCCGCCGGGACGAACGCCTACACCGGCGAGGAGTGGTTCGACGCGCCAGAGCTCCCGGCCGCCGTCGAACGCGCACACGCGCTCTAGGGCACACGGCTTCCAAAAGCGCTTTGTCGACCGGTCACCCCCACTCGACCGATGACGGCGTACACCGCGACCGTGACCGTCCGGCTGAAGTCGGGGGTGCTCGACCCGGAGGCCGAGACCACCAGACGGGCGCTCGAGCGCCTGGAGTTCGACCTCGACGCGCTTCGCGCGGCCGACGTCTTCGAGATCGACCTCGAGGCCGACTCGTCGGACGACGCCGAGCGCCGCGCCCGGGAGATGGCCGAGCGGCTGCTCGCGAACCCGACGATCCACGACTACGAGATCGCGGTCAGAGAGCGCGAATGACGGTCGCCATCGTCCGCTTCGGGGGCTCGAACTGCGACCGGGACGCGGCACGAGCGCTCGCGCACCTCGGGATCGACGCGGACCTCGTCTGGTACGAGGACGGCCTCCCCGAAGGGACGACGGGCGTCCTGCTCCCCGGTGGGTTCTCCTACGGCGACTACCTCAGAGCGGGCGCGATGGCCGCCCGGACCCCGATCATGGAGGAGGTCCGCGAGGCGGTCTCGGAGGGGGTTCCGCTGCTCGGCGTCTGCAACGGCGCCCAGATCGGCTGCGAGTCCGGGCTCACGCCGGGTATCTTCACGGTCAACGAGGGCGCACGGTTCCAGTGCGAACCGGTCTTCCTCCGCGTCGAGAACGGGGAGACGCCCTGGACGCGCGCCTACGAGGAGGGCGAGGTGATCGAGCTCCCGATCGCACACGGCGAGGGACGGTTCGAGGCCACCGAGGAGGAGCTCGCGACGCTCGAGCGCGAAGGGCGGATCCTCTTTCGGTACTGCGATCGGGAGGGGAGGGTGACCGACGAGGCGAACCCGAACGGCTCTGCGGGGAACGTCGCGGGCGTCGTCGGCGACTCCGAGCGGGTCGCGGTGCTCATGCCACATCCCGAGCGGGCGACGCTCCCGGACCTCGGACGCACCGACGGCGTGGGCGTCCTCCGGGGCTTCGCGGAGAGTTAGTCGGAGAGGGCTCACGCCGCGTGAGCGAGCGATACGGCGCCGTCCGTGGGCGCGAACGACGCCGGTCGAGCTACCTGCGGACCTCGACGGGCGAGTCGGTCGCGAGCCACTGCGTGTGGTCCTCGGTGTTCCGGATGAGGAACCACCCGTTCGAGCGGACGACGGGTTCGTCTGTTGCGTTCGATGACTCGTCTGGCATTGTCTGCCTGGTATCGGCGACTGCACCTACAGCGAGGGGGTACTTCGTTAATGACCGTAGTAAACCGGGTATGTGCCGCTTAATCGGCTCGGATTACCGAAGTGAGTGACCTACCGCGCGAGCGGCGCGTTGTACGCCGTCTCGTGGGCCATCACCGTCTCCCAGGTCGCCGAACACGCACAGGAGACCTCCTCGAAGACGCTCGGCTCCTGTCGCAGGTCGAAGTCCTTGATCGCCCGCTGGACCAGGTCGTCACACTCCCCACAGTTGTGGGGGCCGCGGTCGGAGCCGTGACCGACAGGATCCGAGATCACGAGCGCGTCGACCTCCGCGGTCTCGCGGAGGACGTGTGCGACCGACCAGAGCCACGGCGGCCGGTAGCCGCCGTGGAAGAAGAGTTCGTCGACCATCGTGTAGCGCTGGACGTTGCAGGGGTTCATCGAGACGGTGTGACAGCCCTCGACCGCCGCACACCGCTCGACCGAGGAGATCATGTCGGAGACCGCCTCGGGTTCGGTGAGAAACGGCGGCTTCAGCAGGAGGTAGGCCTTCACGCCCGCGTCGATGGCGACCGCCTCCGCGCAGGCCGCCTCGAAGTCGGCGAACGCGAAGTACTTGTTCACGCAGTCGCGTCTGACCCGGTCGGTCGCGGTCTCGAGCCCGATCGCCACGTCGGTCTCCAGTCCTCGGTCCCTGAAGTCGGCGAGCCGATCGCGCTCGACGAAGTCCGGGAGGCTCTCGACGACGATCCGTTCTCGCTCCGAGAAGGTCTCGGCGATCGCCGCGCGCGTCTCGGCGGGTACCTCCCGTTCGTCGAGGAAGCTTCCGGAGGTGTAGATCTTCACGAGGTCGCAGTGATCGTCAGCGTGTTCGGCCTCGTGGTCGAGACAGACCCCGATCTGGTCCATCAAGGCCTCGTGGCTCACGCTGCCGCCCTCGACCGATTCGGCGACGTAGCCGCACATCGTGCAGCCACCGGCGCGGGCCCACCGACAGCCGCCGGTGTTGAGGATGATCGTGAGGCTCTCGCGCACGCCGTCGGGCGTGTTGTCCTCGTCGACCCAGACGCGGGTCGGTTCGTGCGGATCGTACTGCCGGTTCTTCTTTGCGCGAATCCCCCGCATCACCTCGTTGTGGGCGTCCATCCCCCGCCCGCGTTCGTAG
>SKWB01000212.1 GCA_007129135.1 Halococcaceae archaeon
ACCTTCTCGAGCTGGTACTATTGCGTACTCGCCGTTTCTGACTTCCCAATCAGACGAGGTCGACCAACCGGAGCCAACGCAGATCGTTATTGATCTGTTCTTCGACCCAGATAAGACAGACGGTCTGGGAGTGCCCGGACCAACTATGCGAACGATCTGGGACGTTCTCGGAGTCACAGATTGAGGTGGACACAATCGGTTTGATGAGGAAGTCCAAACCTGGGATACGGACGCTGGTCGGTGGCAGGACGTAACCGCCCGTGGAGCCCGGTCAGATACTAATACCCTCGACAGGTTCCGCAGAACTCCTAATGAGGGTGTTCGTGCCGTAATCGACTTCCAGGAACGAACAGACGTTCCTCCAGGTCGTCAAGACCCAACACCTGGTGAGACGGAGGTAGTCGAAGGAACAAATGTGGTCTGCGCACCCGCCTACGGAGACGATGCCGTCTTTGGAGGCACAGCTGAAATTAGCGAGGTTTCATCCGACGATCTGAGCTCTCCTCGCGGACAGATCGGTCCCCACAGTAATCGCGAGGCGTTCACTGCCTATATGACCGACGGCGAGTGGCGCGGGACGGTCGAGATCGAGACGGCGGCGGACGGCTCGCGTCGTCGTAAACACGTGGTCGATACCGTCCTGGTCGAGATCTCCGACCCGGACTGGCCCGTCGTCGCTCATCGATCAAGCCCACGGCGACCCGCAGCAGGTTGTTCGACCCCTCCCCCCGAGTCGAGTGGATATTCACGTCCGTTCGTCTTCGATAGTCTAGTTATCGCGGTTGTCGTGGGCATCGCTCGGTCCTCCTCGTCGTATTGTGAAATAACATTACATGAGCTCATTCCACGAAAAATCTGCGGATGGTGAACGGGACGCAACGGGTGGTGGAGTGAGCGAGATGGACGGTATCTCGCACGCGGACACTGACAGTACTGACGGTTGATGTACTTCCGGCGGGTCGAACTGCACGTTCAACGGGCGGCTAGTTCATCAATCTCAACGTGAAACGAACGAAGCCGTCGTGCTGAACTCACACTCTCTCTCCAGCAGCTTGTTCTTATCAGCGTATAGAGGGCCAGTAGTTGCCGTGATAACTGATCGACTTCCGTTCACCTTTCGTGCAGTCGGTTGCCTCACCAGGTCTCGACCGATGTAGCTGCGTCTCGTGATTCCGAAACCAGATAGAGTCGATCGCGGCTGGTTCCCTCGATATCGATTAACCCGTAGCGATCCATCTTCGAGAGATACGTTCGGACCGTTCGACCGCTCTTCTGGCTCTCGACTCGTTCGCCATACGCCACGTAGGGTTCGCTTGGAACCACCGGCGAGTTCTCGCGAACGATCCCATAGAACGCTCGCGAACGCGCTCGCGAGCGGCGAACTCCTCGGCCTCGCGCTCGCGCTCGCGATCACGATCGCGCTCTCGCTTTTCGGCTCGCTCGTCCGACCGCTCCGGTAGCGGTGGGCTTTTCCACCCCCGGGCGAGAGAGTCGGCTATGGACGTCGGGATCGTCGCCAAACGGGAGAACCCGCGGGCGGCCTACCTCGCCGAGGAGCTCCGCCGAACGCTCGAAGCGGCCGCGGGGACGGTCCACATCGACGAGACGACGGCGACCGCCCTCGACGACGAGGGCGTCCCTCCGGAGGCGATGCGCCAGTGTGACCTCGTCGTCTCGATCGGCGGCGACGGTACGTTCCTCTTCACCGCGAGGGCGGTCGGCGACACGCCGATCCTGGGGGTGAACCTCGGCGAGGTCGGCTTCCTGAACGCCGTCGCCCCAGACGAGGCACTCGCCACCGTTCTGGGCGCCTTCGAGCACTACGAGGAGACCGGTGAGGTCCGCTCGCGGACGGTCTCCCGGCTGGAGGCCGTGGGGGACGGCTGGTCGCTCCCACCCGCGCTGAACGAGATCACGATCTGTGGCCCACAGCGCGGCACCGGTGGGGGGCTCTCCGTCGAGGTTCGCGTCGACGGCTCGCTCTACACCGGCGGCCACGCCGACGGCGTGCTGCTCGCGACGCCGACCGGATCGACCGCGTACAACCTGAGCGAGGGTGGCCCGCTCGTCCACCCGGGACTCGACGGGGTCCTGATCACGGAGATGTGCGCCCGGGAGTCGATGCCGCCGCTTCTGATCCCCGCGGGCAGGGAGATCACGGTCCGGGTGGACGACGCCGACGTCGCGTACGCGATCGCGGACGGGCGACGAAAGCGACGGATCGACCCCCCGGACCGGGTGTCGATCTCCTGCGCCCACGAACCGGTTCGAGTGGCGGGACCGGAGGTCGATTTCTTCGAGGCGCTCTCGAAGCTAGACTGACTGGTAAAGGGAAACGTTGAACCGGCGAACGCCCTAAAGTGTTCTCGATGAGCCGACAACTGCCGGACGTACAGGCCGGCCGACCCGAGGTGACGGTCGGTCTGAGTCAGGTCGGGGTCACGGGCGTCGAGAAGCTCGTGAAGCTCGCCCGCGCCGACGACCGCCCGATCGTGCTGATGGCGGAGTTCGAGGTGTTCGTGGACCTGCCGAGCTGGCGCAAGGGCGCCGACATGAGCCGGAACATGGAGGTCGTAAACGAGGTCCTGGAGGACGCGGTCCGCGAGGAGACCTACCGTGTCGAGGACGTCTGTGGCGACGCCGCCGAACGCCTGCTCGCGAGACACGACTACACCACCCAGGCGGAGGTCCGCATGGAGGCGGAGTTCGTGACCCGGGACGAGACGCCGGCGACCGGCCGCGAGACACAGGGCACGGTCGACATCATCGCGGGCGCGGTCGCGACACAGGACGGAACCAGGGAGCGGGTCGGGACCCGTGTCACCGGGATGACGGTCTGTCCCTGCTCGCAGGGGATGTCCGCGGTACGCGCCCGGGACACCCTCGTCGACCTCGGCGTCGACGACGAGACGATCGAGGCGTTCCTCGACCGGGTCCCCCAGCCGGGGCACTCCCAGCGCGGCCACGCGACGCTCGTCGTCGAGAGCGAGGGCGCGCCCGAGGTCGACCTGATCGAACTGATCGACGTCGCCCGCTCGTCGATGAGCGCGCGGATCTACAACCTCGCGAAGCGGCCGGACGAGGACCACATGACCTTCGAGAGCCACTCGAACGCGAAGTTCGTCGAGGACTGCGTCCGGTCGATGGCCGAGGGCGTGGTGCGTGAGTTCCCCGACCTGCCGGACAGCGCGGTCGTGACGATGAAGCAGTCGAACGACGAGTCGATCCACCAGCACAACGCCCACGCGGAGCGGGTCGCGGAGTTCGGACTGCTCCGCTCGGAGATGAACGGGGCTAGCTTGCCGGCGGACGACGACTAGACTAGAACGACAGCGGTTCGGCCTCCTCCCAGCGCGGGGCGAACTCCTCGTGGACGTCGGCGGCGAACTCGGGGTCTTTGAGGTCGATCATCGCGAACACCTCGCCCGGACGGAGCGGGTTCGCCACCTGGATGACGACCTCGCCGTCGTCGACGATGTTGAACGTCCCGTCGAGTTCGTCGGTCGTCCGCACCGCGAACCGTTCGTGTCCCGAGAGCCGCTCCCGGTAGCGCTCGCCGACGCTCTGGGGGAGCGAGTCGACCAGCCCCCGCGTCATCAACACCGAGACGTCGACGCCGCGCTCCGTGGCCTCTTCGAGCTTCTCGGCCACCCTGTCGCCGACCTCGCCGAGGTCGAACTGCGGGCTGGTCCCCGCGGCGATCATGACGATCCGTTCGTCCGCCGCGGAGAGCCGTTCGAGCAGCAGGTCGATCGTCTCCGCCTCGCCCACCGCGGCGGTCCAGAACTGCTCCTCGACGGGCTCGGCCGATTCGAGCTCGCCCTCCAGCTGGTCGACGATCTCCTCGTACTGACCGATCGTCTCCTCCAGTTCGCGGCGTTTGTCGTCGAGCAACCGCGAGAGCGCCGTCGCCGGCTCGACCGCCATGTACTTCTTCGGCCTGCTCGCGGTCTGGCTCCGGACGAGGCTCTGTCCTTCGAGGCCGTTGAGCACGTCGTAGATCCGCCCCATCGGCACCTCGCTCGTGCGCGACAACTCCTTCGCGGTTGTCGGTCCGGTCGAGAGCAACGTTCGGTAGACGCGCGCCTCGTACTCCGAGAGCCCGAGGTCTCTGAGGCTAGCCATTACCTCGTCGACTCGGTCGACGCACATAAACACTGTGTCTGTTGATTACCGAAGCAGTCGCGAGACCCGACCCTCTAGCTCCCTCGGCGTCCCGACCGGACCGAGGCGTTCCTCGCCGCGCTCGACCAGGGCACCCTCGACCCCTGGATCGGGGACGACCACCTTCTCGTGGTCGGCCATCCGGAGCGCCGCCCGGTGGAGGTCGCTTCCCACCTCCTCTATCCGGATCACCAGCGGATCGGCACAGAGACGAGCGCCGACCGCCCCGTAGCCCGCTAGTTCGGCACCCAGGCGGTCGCTCGCCCCGGCGAACGCCCCGATCGCCTCCCGGGCGACCTCGCGGTACCGGTCGTCGCCCGCGAGCACCGCGAGGTCACAGAGCGCGTCGGCCACCTCGACGGTCGTGTCGATCGGCCGTAACGGCCTGTCGAGCAGCCCCGGCCCGACCGGCCGTCCGTCGACGAACGAGCCGTCCTGGAAGAGCGTCTCGACCGTCCAGTCGGCGACTTCGATCCCGATCCCGAGCGCCTCCCGGTCGCCGAGCACGGAGCCGGCGGCGACGGTCGCCCCGAGGAGTTGGGCCTGGTCCTCGAGCAGCCCTCCCTCCCCACCTTCGCTGTGGAGCACGACGCCGTCGTCGACGAGTTCGTCGAGGAGATGCGAGAGGGCGCGCCGGGCGTACCGCTTCGCCCGCTCGTCGTCGGTGGTCGCGGCGTACGCGAGGAGCGCGTCGACCGCGAGCGCGTTCGCCCCGGCGTAGACCGAGCGGTCGACTGGCGGTGTCTCGCCGCTCTCGCGGTCGGTCGCAGTTCCGCGGTAGTAGGCCGCATCGGGTGCCTGGCTGGCGGCGAAGGCGTCGCCGGTCCAGAGCGTCGTCGTGAGGTAGGCGACGATCCGCTCGGCGTGCTCGCGAAACCGCTGCTCGCCCGTGACGAGGTAGCCGTTCGAGAACGCGCGGAGGACGCCCGCGTTCGTATCGAGGAGTTTCTCCGTGGCGACCTCCCCCCACGACGGCGTCGCGGCGTAGCGGTGGACCCCGCCGTCGTACTCGTCGAGCAGCGCGGCCGCCACCGCGTCGAGCGTCGCCGTCGCCTGCTCCGGTTCGCGGGTGAGCGCGAACTCGACCGTTCGCGAGAGGGGGAACTTCGCGCCCGCTCCCCACCCGGCGTTCTCGGCGTCGAAGTGCTCGCGGATCGCCGCGAGCGCGTGGGCCTCGATCTCCGGGCCGACCTCCCCTCTCGGAGGGTCGCCCGCTCCGAGTGCGCGGGGGACCCGTCCCGCGTCCTCGCCGCGGTCGTTCCAGAGACGGCGGACGCTCTCGACCGCGCTCCGGAACCCCTCGGGACCGAGGTAGGTCGCGCCGGTGAGCACCTCCCCACGCGGGGTGAGAAAGACCGTCGAGGGGAAGCCGCCAACGTTGTAGCGGTCCCTGACGCGGGGGCGCTCGTCGACGTCGACCCTGATCGGGACGAACGAGTCGTCGACGTGAGCCGCGAGGCTCGGGTCGCCGTAGGTCCGTTCGTCCATCTCCCGGCACTCGGCACACCAGTGGGCGACCAGCGAGAGCAGGATCGGTCGTTCGCGTTCGCGTGCCTCCGCGAACGCCTCCTCGCCCCACTCGCGCCACTCGACGAGCCCCGACGCGTCGTCCATGTCCCCGCTACCGCCGCGAGCGGGTAAGGGCCTGCGGTTCGGGGATAAAGCGTTTTGCACCCGGGGCAGGTAGGGAGGGGTATGTGGAAGAAGCTCCTCGCCGGGCTGTTGCTGATACCCCTACTCGACGCGCTGTTTCTCGTCTTCGTCGCCGGACAGCTCGGCTGGCAGCTCACCGTCCTCCTGGTGGTGCTCACGGCGCTGCTCGGCGTCGTCTTCATCCGGGCGGAGGGCAGACACACGATCCGCCGGTTCGAACGCTCGGTCGCGGAGGGCGACATCCCGACGAACGAGCTGCTCGACG
>SKWB01000332.1 GCA_007129135.1 Halococcaceae archaeon
CCCCGGAACACGAGGACCGCCCTGCTCGGCGTCGGCTACCTCGTCGGGCTGACCGTCGCTCTCTGGGCCGGGATGTACGCGCTGTCGGTGGTGATCGACCTGCTGTTCTTCTGAGACGACTGTGCGATACGAAATCACCGTTCGATCGATACGACTCCCCGCGCGCACGACACACGATCAAACGCACACGACATACGACCCATGACGACAGACACGGGCCACGAACCGACGAAACGAGAACTGCTCGAACGCCTCGAAACGATCGAGGACCCCGATCTCGGCGAGGACATCGTCTCGCTGGGGCTGGTGAACCACGTACGGGTGGCCGACGGGACCGCGACGGTCTCGCTGGCGTTCAACGCGCCGTACGCCCCGACGGAGGTCGACCTCGGCGAACGGATCCGCGAGGCGGTCCTCGACTGTGGCCTCGAACCGGAGGTGACCGCCCACGTCGGGGCCGACCAGGGCTTCGACGAGGTGGTGCTGCCGAACGTCCGGAACGTCGTCGCCGTCGCCTCCGGGAAGGGCGGCGTCGGGAAGACGACGGTGGCGGGGAACCTCGCCGCCGGGCTCAACGACCGCGGCGCGCGCGTCGGGATCCTCGACGCGGACGTCCACGGGCCGAACGTCCCGCGGGTGCTGCCGGTCGACGGCGAGCCGGGGGTGACACCGAACGACGAGCTCGTCCCGCCGCGCTCGGAGGGGGTGATGGTGATGAGCATGCGCTTTCTCACCGAACACGCCGACGACCCGGCGATCCTCCGCGGCCCGATGGTGAACAACGTGATGTCGAAGTTCCTCCGGGGGGTCGAGTGGGGTCGTCTGGACTACCTGATCGTCGATTTACCCCCTGGCACCGGCGACGCCTCGCTCGACCTGCTCCAGACGATGCCCGTCACGGGGGCGCTGATCGTGAGCACCCCACAGCGGATGTCGCTCGACGACGCCCGGAAGGGTATCAGGATGTTCGAGGAACACCACGCCCCGATCCTGGGGGTCGTCGAGAACATGGCGGCGTTCCGGTGTCCGGGCTGTGAGGACGACCACGAGGTGTTCGGGGGCGAGGGTACGGAGGCACTCCGCGAGGACCACGACGTGCCGCTCGTCGGCCGACTGCCCCTCCATCCGGACTTCGGGGCGGACGGGACCGAGCGTCCGGTCGTGCGCGAGCCCGGGAGCGCCGTCCACGGGGTGACGAGCGAGCTGGTGGGGACGGTCGCGGACCGGATCAGCGAGGTCAACAGGGAACGGGTCGCCGAAAACCGGGAGGAGGGTCGGACCACCGACACACGCCCGAGCACACCGTGACGGCCCTCCACGCACCCGTCTCCCGCTCGGCGATCCAGAACAGAAAGCGGGCGCTCACGAAGACCGTCTGCTACCGGCTGTTCATGCTCCTGCTCACCGTGACGGTCGCGTGGCTCGTCGTCGGCGATGTCGGCGACGCGCTCAACATCGGGATCGCGACCAACCTGCTCAAGACCGGCACCTACTACCTCTACGAACGGGCGTGGGACCACGTCACCTGGGGGGTTTCGGATCCGCCGTGACCCGATACGAGACCGTTTCCGAGGCGGGTTCGCGAACCGGGGTCGTCCTCGCCGGCGGACGCTCCGTCCGGTTCGGTGAGGACGACAAGGCGCTCGCGAGGTTCGAGGGGGAGACGCTGCTCGCCCGGGTCGTCGACCGCGTCGGAGCGGTCACCGACGGCGTCCTGGTGAGCTGCCGGGCGGCGCAACGACGCCCGTTCCTCCGGGTGCTCTCCGATCGGCCGACCGGCGTCTGTACGGTCGCGGACCCCGTCGACGACGGCGGGCCCGTCGTCGGCCTCGCGGCCGCCCTCCGGTGCTGTCGGGCACCGACCGTGGTGGTCGTCGCCTGCGACAACCCGTTGGCCTCGCCCGCGTTCCTCGACGCGCTCTGTGCGGGGCTGGCCGGTCACGACGGGGTCGTCCCGTACGTCGGCGGCACGCTGAGGCCGCTCCAGGCCGCGTTCAAGCGTGAGGCGCTCGAATCCGCCTGTCTCGACTCGCTCGCGGACGGCGAGCGAAGCGTCCACGAGGTCCTCGCCCGTCTTGATCTGTTAGTCGTGCGCCCTTCTGCCCTCCCCGTCGACGTCGCCGACCGGTCGTTCACCGATGTCAACACCAGGGAGACGCTCGGGGCGCTCGTCCGCGGCAAGCGGTCGGCGCGCTAGCCGAACCCCGATGGGCGGCCGGCACGGCACCATCGGCCCTGGGGTATCGTACGATGTGTTCGTCAATAGAGTTAGGTGGGTGGGGGAGAACGTTAGTCGCTACCAAGGTGAGACACCGATGTTCATCACGCCAGGGGTAGCGAAGGAGGCGCTGATCGGCGACCGTGGGATCGGGTCCTCGGTCCGTCGGTCCGCGAGTTCGGTCCTGAACGGCGATCGGGACGAGAACGCGACGAGCGTGTCGGGCGTCGGGGACCAGGTCGCCCGAACCCTGGGGCGGTACACGGACGCCCGACCGCCCCTCGCGGAGGGGGTGGCCACCGACGAGCCCGGGGGTGCGTTCGAAGACCACGTCGAGCGGGCGCTCGATGCGTTCGTCGCCCGCTACGGCCTGGACAGGACTCGGCTTGACGACGACACGCTCGAGGGGATCCGATCGCGGTTCGCCGCGCGCACCGAGGAGGGCGTCCGGGAGCTGCTCGACGGGCTCGCAGAGGAGATAGCCGGCGAGCACGAGGCCACCGACGGCCGGGACGGTGAGCGGTCGGTCCTCGGAACGCTCGCCGGGCTGGTGACCGGCGAGGGCGAGGAGGGGATCGACGCGCTGCTCGATCGCGACGCGGCCGAACTCGCCGAGGAACTCGAACGGGCGGTCGCCGACGACCTCCCCCGGCTGGTGAGCGAGTCGCCGGCGGTCGATCCGGAGGTAGGAAGCGAGGACGTCGCGCCGGCCGTCGCGCTCATGCTCGCGTCGGTGGCGCTGCTCGGAGCCGGGGAGGGCACCGACGCGACGATCGAGCGACACCTCGTCGATCTCGGCACCCGACTGGTGGGCCTCGACGGTGGGAGTCACGGCGGGCCTTCCGGGCGAGCCCTCGTCGACGTCCTCACGGGACTGGTCGGCGGCCTCCGCGTCGAGGACCTGGACCTGGGGACGCTCCGGAGCCAACCGATCGGCTCGCGGGCGCTCGTCGCGCTGTTCGTCGCCAACCTCGTGGGGATGGGACTGGGTGCGGTGAAGTCCTACCGCGACGCGCCGCCGATCCCCGAGGAGATCCGCGACCCGGACGGGACGCTGGTCGTGACCGGTGAGCAGGTCCGGATGGGCAAGAAGGCGTTCCAGGCCAACGGGCTGATGAACCAGGGGTCGATCCTGGGCAACGGCTCGTACTTCGGGGTCGACCTCACGGCCGACGCCCTGCGCCTGAAAGCCGAGTTCGTGGGCGAGTACTACGCCCGCGAACGGGGCGTCGACTCGGTCCAGTCGCTGGAGGACGGCGAGCGAGCCGCGATCGAAGAACGCGTCAGGCAGGAACTCGACACCGACGCGCCCGATGGCCCGACCATCAGCTACTCCGCGGCCGAGACGTACGCCCACCGCCGGATCAGAGAGGAGTACGTCGAGCGGTACCACGAAGGAGAGCCCGAACGGGGGATACCGTCGGGGTTCGTCGGCAGTAAGAGACAGGCCGAGCGGATCGCCGACTTCGCGGTCTGGACGGCGTGGATGGCCCACACGAACCGGCCGAACTCGGGTCACTCGTACACGAACGACTGGCCGTACGAACCCGCCGTCGGCAACCGTCCGACCGGGCAGGTGCTCGTCTGGAGCACGATCAGCGTCGTGTTGCTCGTCGCGGGCGGCGGACTGGGCGTGTGGGCATACCACACCTTCGACTTCGCCGAGCCGACGACCGAGGCTATCGACGTTCCCTTCCCGGACGCGGTGTCGATCACGCCGACGCAGTACGCCGCCGCGTGGTACGTCCCCGTCGCGGGAGCGCTGTTCCTGGTCCAGACGCTCACCGGGGCGCTGTTGGCACACTACTACATCGAACGCACCGGCTTCTTCGGCATCGACGAGGCGCTCGGGTTCGACATCGTCTCGCTCTTTCCCTTCGCGACGACCCGAACCTGGCACGTCAACCTGGGGGTGCTCTGGATCACGACGCTCTGGCTCGCGGGCGGGCTCTTCCTCCCGGGGCTGTTCAGCGACCGGGACCCGCCGTGGCAGGCGGCGGGAGCGACCGCGCTGTTGGGCGTCCTCGTCGCGACGACCGTCGGCGCGTTCGCGGGCGTCTGGCTCGGCACCCACGGGAAGCTCGGGACCCCGGAGGAGAGCGAACTGTGGTGGTGGATCGGCTCCGAGGGCCTCGAGTACCTCGAGGTCGGCCGGATCTGGAAGCTGTTGCTCCTCTCGGGCTTCGTCGGCTGGACCGGGCTGGTTGTCCGGGGTGTCCGTCGCGTCGAGGGCTCACCCACCGGGCTCGGGCACCTCATGGCGTACGCGGGCGGCTCGATCGCGTTGCTGTTCGCCGCGAGCATGCTCTACACGCCCGACACCAACATCGCGGTGACGGAGTTCTGGCGCTGGTGGGTCGTCCACATGTGGGTCGAGGGGGTCTTCGAGTTCTTCGTCACCGCCGTCGTCTCCGTCGCGCTGGTCTCGATGGAGCTCGTCGACCAGGGCGCCGCGGAAAAGGCGATCCTCTTCGAGGTGTTCGCGATCATGGGTGCGGGTATCGTCGGCGTCTCGCATCACTACTGGTGGGTCGGCCTGCCCGACCTCTGGGTGCCGCTCGGGACGACCTTCTCGACGCTCGAGTTCGTCCCGCTGGTGTTCGTCCTCTACCGGAGCCTCGGCGAGTACCGCTCGTTGCGCGCCCAGGGCGAGACGTTCCCCTACGCGATCCCGCTGCTGTTCATCGTCGGGAGCAGCGTCTGGAACTTCGTCGGCGGCGGCGTCCTCGGCTTCTTCATCAACCTGCCGGTGATCAACTACTACGAACACGGGACCTACCTGACCGTCGCCCACGCCCACACGGCGACGTTCGGCGCGTTCGGGCTGCTCGCGCTCGGCCTCGGCACGTACGTCCTGCGCGTCGTCACCCCGGAGGCCGCGTGGGACCCGGCCTGGTTCCGCGGGGCGTTCTGGCTGACGAACGTCGGGCTCGTGCTCATGACGGTCGCGTCGCTGCTCCCCGTGGGCTTTCTCCAGCTTCGGACGGCGTACGCGGAGGGATACGCCGCCGCCCGGAGCCTCGAGTTCTACGAGCGACCACGGGTGCAGGCGTTGCTGTGGGCACGTACCCTCGGCGACGCCCCGATGATCCTGGGCGCGCTCGCGTTCACCGTCGGTGCGGTCAAACACCTCTCCGCCGCGCGGGGTGCGGCGACGGAGCCCACGGACGGAGCCGTCTAACGGGGTCGGGAGCCTCTCCGGGTACGGTCTCCGTGGGACGCGACGGGAGCGAGCGAAGGATTATTCATCGGCCTCGCCCTCTGCCCGCAGTAGCGATGGAGAGAACACCGTTCGACCCGCCCCGAACGAGCGCACACGGACGTCGGGCGGATGAGTAAGCTCTCGGTCTCGGACGTCGAGCGACGGTCGGGGCTCGAAAAGCGTTCGGACGAGACGGTCGGGGAGTATCTGACCCGGGTGGGCGAGCGAGCCGACCTCCCGCCGGCGACGGTGCGGTCGGTCGTCGACCACGTCAACCGGGAGCGCTTCGGTCCCGCGTCGTCCGGGCCGGAGGGCTCTAGTGCACCGGTCGAAGAGTACCTCAGTGCGATCGACTCCATCGATAGCGGGGCCGACCCGGACGACACCGAGGACGAGCCCGAGCCGTCGACGGACCCCGGCGACCCAGCTGAGAACCCCTCCTCCGACCGGGTCACACCGGCCTCGGGGCAGCTCGGGAAGCCACCGGAGGACGACGGTGGGGGGGTTTCGAAGCTCGTTCTCCTGCTCCTCGCCGTCGTGCTCCTCGGTGGGCTCGTCGCGGGGGGTGCGGCACTGCTGACCGGCGACGTCCTCCCGGGGACCGAGGACGCACCCG
>SKWB01000374.1 GCA_007129135.1 Halococcaceae archaeon
GGTACGGACCTGCCCGCCGGGTCGCGTGAGCGAGTCGATCGAGGAGTCGCGGCCCGACTGTGTCCTCACCCACCGCTCGCTCGGGGAATCGGCCCTGGATCTCCTCGCGGTGATCGAGACCACACACTCCAGTCTCCCCGTGGTCGTGTGTTCCGAGTCGGTGGCAGTCGCGGCCGAGGCGGTCTCGCGTGGGGCGTCCGACTGCTTGGTGAGCGAGGACGACCCGGGAGGGGGTCTGCGGATCGCCGGCCGCGTCGTGACCGTCGTCCGTCTGGACCGTGCGGAGGCGCTCCTCGAACGTGAGGCGACCGAAGGTCCGAACGATTCCGGGGAAGGGATCGGCGCGGGGGCGCTCACGAAGGCCAGGGCGATGGACGCCGCGCCCGTCGGCGCGGTCCTCACCGACCCGAGCCGCGAGGACGACCCGATCCTCTACGCGAACGGGGCGTTCGAGGCGCTGACGGGCTATCGGTCGGCGGAGGTCGTCGGCCGGAACTGTCGGTTCCTCCAGGGCGAGGGAACCGATCCAGAGGCCGTCGCGGCGCTGCGCGAGGGGATCGATGCCGAGCGCCGGGTCTCGGTGACGCTCCGGAACTACCGGCGCGACGGCACCCCCTTCCAGAACCGGGTCACCGTGGCGCCGCTCTACGACGACGACGGCGAACTCGTGAACTACGTCGGGTTCCAGAGCGACGTCACGGAGCTCGGTGAGCGGACGGGGGTGCTGGAGGAGCTCCACCGGATCATCTCCGACCGGGAGCGGTCGTTCGAGCGAAAGGTCGACGACCTGCTGTCGGTCGGACGGCGCGTGCTCGGCACGCAGTACGCCACGCTCTCGCGGGTCGACGGGGATCGGTACACGTTCGAGGTCGTCCACGCCCCGGACGAGCGGATCGAACCCGGGGACGTCGTGCCCCTCTCACGCACGAACTGCGAACGAGTGGTCGCGACCGAGCGTCGGCTCGTTGTCGACGACCTGTCGGCCGAGATGCCCGAACTCGCGACACGACCCGGGAACGTCGACCTCGGCCTCGTCCGCTACCTGGGGACCCCGGTCTTCGCGGAGGACGACGTCTACGGGACGGTCTGTTTCTACGACCACGAGCACGGCGAGGAGCGGTTCTCGCCGTGGGAGGCGACGCTCGTCGACCTGCTGGGTCAGTGGGTGACGTACGAACTCGAACGCGAGCGCCTGCTGTGCGACCTCGTCGCTCGGAACGACCGGCTGGAGGAGGTGACGACCGTGCTCTCGCACGACCTCCAGAACCCGCTCGAGGTCGCGGAGGCACGCCTCCGGTTCGCGCGCGAGGACGGGTCGGAGGCCCACTTCGAAACGGTGGAGGCGGCACACGACCGGATGCGGGCGCTGATCGACGACCTCCTCGCGCTCGCCAAGGAGGGTGGGCCGGTCACCGAGCGAGAGCCGGTCGACCTCGCCGCGACCGTCGAGCGCTGCTGGGAGGAGACGGCGACGCGGGAGGCGACGCTCTCCGTCGAGACCGAGCGGGTCGTCCTCGCCGAGGAGGTCCGGCTCGAACGGCTGGTCGAGAACCTCCTCCGAAACGCCGTCGTCCACGGCGGTCCGGCGGTGACGGTCCGGGTCGGCGACCACGCGACGGGGTTCTACGTCGAGGACGACGGCCCCGGGATGCCCGAGGGGATCCGCGACCGCGTCTTCGAGTCGGGGTTCACGACCGCGGACGACGGAACGGGCCTCGGGCTGGCGATCGTCTCGCGGATCGCTGGTGCCCACGGCTGGGAAGTGTCAGCCAAAGGAAAGGTCAGGGGTGGCACTCGGGTCCTCGTCTCGAGCGTGGAGAGCGCCTGAACGGGCGGGGGCGATCAGGGTCGGTTGTGTTCGACGCAGCCGCCACACCACGGCTCTCCGAGCACCTGAACTCGATCGTCGCCGATCGGGCGCTGACAGACGAAACAGATCGTTCTCGGTTCGAGGGCCATCGAGCGCGTAGTTCGCCCTCGGAAGTATACGCTTTGTGGCAGTTACCGCCGGGTCAGCTCCCGTCGAACTGCTTGACCATCTCGAGGTCGCGATGGGTGCGGAGGAACTCCCGCGTCGACCGGCGTTCGTCGCAGTCCGGGCAGTCGAACGCCGAGTCGAGCGGTCCGAGCTTCGTCGGGTTGGTCGTCCAGTTCTTCGAACACTCGGGACAGAGCAACTGTACGAACGACTCGTTCATGCCACTCGTACTCACCCACCCGTAGAAAGTGTTGTGCCGGGACGAACACGTCGACCGGACCCACACCGTTATTCGGTTCCCGGGTGAACTGCTGACATGGACCGACAGGATCGACTGCTGGCGTTCGGTGCGGGCGCGCTCGCCCTCCTCGCGCTCTTCGGCGTGGCCCTCTACTGGATCGACCCGGGGTCGGTCGTCGAGCCGGTCTCGCTCACCGTCCTCGTGGTCCTCGCACTCGTGGGTGTGGTCCTCACGGTGATCGCGATCCTCGGCGACCAGCCCGATCCGCGGGGCTAGTCCCCGAGAACGACCGCTCTGGCACCGGGGGCGGTCAGCAGCCGGTCGAGCGCGTCGACCATCGCGACGACGCTCGCGCGGGTGATGTCGGCGTCGCTCGCGGCGACGGTCACCGACCGGTCGTCACGGCTCATCGTCACCTCCACCGTGACGACCGCGTCCGACCCGCCCGTGATCGCGTCGACGTGGTAGGACTCCAGCTGGGCGTCCGCCGCCGAGCCGAGCGCGTTCCGCACGGCTTCGACGGCGGCGTCGACCGGTCCGGAGCCGGTCCCGCTCGCGACCCGTTCGGTGCCGTCGACCGTCAGCCGGACCGACGCGGTCGGCGTCGCCCCGCCGCAGGTCGCCGTCAGGTCGAGCAGTTCGACCCGGCGCTCGCGTTCGGCACCCGTCTCCTCCTCCGCGATGGCGAGGAGGTCGGCGTCGGTCACGCGTTTCCCGCGCTCGCCGATGCGTTTCACCCGCTCGACGATCCGGTCGAGGACCTCGGGGTCGACGGAGACGTCGTGTTCGGTGAGCGCCGCCTGTACGCCGGCCCGTCCGGCGTGTTTCCCGAGGACGAGTCGCCGTTCCCTGCCGACGAGTTCCGGCGGGTACGGCTCGTACATCCGCTCGTCCTTCAACGTTCCGTCGGTGTGGATGCCGCTCTCGTGGGCGAAGGCGTTCTCGCCCACCACCGCCTTGTTCGGCGCGAGCGGGATGCCCGTGGTGCGCGCGACGGTCTGTGCGAGGTCGTAGAGCGCCTCCAACCGCAGGGTCTCGATGCCGTAGCAGTGCGCGAGCGCGATGGCGACCTCCTCGATGGCGACGTTGCCGGCGCGTTCGCCCACGCCGTTGACCGTGCCGTGGACGAGGTCCGCGCCGGCGGCAACTGCGGAGAGCGCGTTCGCCATGCCGAGGCCGAGGTCGTCGTGGGTGTGGGCGCTCACGGGGCCGAACTCCGCGAGGCGCGAGACGCTCTCGTAGGCCTCGTGCGGGCTCGCGTGGCCGACCGTGTCCGCGTAACAGAACCGATCCGCGCCGGCGTCGAACGCCGCGCGGGCGATCGAGTCGAGGAACGCGGGGTCGGCGCGGGAGCCGTCCTCGCCGATCACCTCGACCCAGAGGCCGTGTGCGCGGGCGTACTCGACGAGCGACGCGGTTCGCTCGACGACCGCCTCGCGGGTCGATCCGATCTTTCGCTCGACGTGCCTGTCGCTGGCCGGAACGACGACGTGGACGCCGTCGACCCCGCAGTCGATCGCGAGGTCGACGTCGCCTCTGACCCCGCGGGCGAAACTCGTCACCGTCGCGTCGAGGTCGAGGTCGGTCACCCTGCGGATGGTACGACGCTCGCCGTCGCCGGTGCAGGCGCTACCCGCCTCGACGAACGAGAGACCGGCGCGGTCGAGCGCCAGGGCTATCTCCTCTTTCTGCTCGGGAGAAAGCGAGATGCCAGGGGCCTGTTCGCCGTCGCGTAGCGTGGTGTCGAGGAGCTGTACGGACGTGTCAGGGGAGAGAGTGTGTTCGGGGGAGGCCCCGAATAAATCGATCACTGGTCATTGCCACTTGCAGGCACGTGACCCGGGGTATTTAACCCGTTCGTTCCGGGCGGGGCTGCGAGCCGGCGACCAGCGAGAGGGTGTCGCCGGGACGGACCCCCTCCGCCACCCCAGCCGGGAGTTCGACGACCGTCTCCCCCCGAGCGCGTGCGATCCCGAGCCACGGCCGGAGCCGATCGACCCGGACGACCGTCCCGTCCTCGAGCCAGCAGACGTCGAGCGGGAACGGCACACAGAGCATGTGAACGTCTCGAACCGCCGGCTCGGGAAACCGGAAGACGAGCGCCGATCCCGCCTCGAACCGGCGGCGGAACATGAGCCCCCGGGCACGCGAGAGGAACGTGTCCGCGAGTTCGACCCGGGTGGCGAGCGTCCCGATCGGCTCGCCCGATCGCTCGTGGAGGAGCTTCACGGCCGCCGGTGGCGCCCGGTAGGGATGAACGTGTCGGCTCTCCGCCTAATCGTCGGCCGCCTCTACCCGCTCTCTCACGCGGACCGTCCCGTCCCCCTCGACCGCGACGCGACAGCCCGCGTACTCGAACCCGATTCGGCCGGTCGCCAGGGGAGAGGCGACGAACGCCGAGAGCGCCTCCACGTCGACGACGGCCCCGAGCCTGGGTTCGATCGCGAGCGGGTCGCGGTCCGTCCGCTCCGCGACGAGTTCGACGATGGCGACCGCGACCCCACCGGGATCGGAACAGCGGCGGACGGCGTTCATAGCTTCGGTACACGGAGACACGTGATAACGTTGTGGGAGGTTCCCTGCCGGTGGGAGTGTGGCCGCTCGAACCGCTCGTCAACGGCCCCGCCCGACACCCCGAAGTGCGTGCGAACGGTACCTCGTGGCATGGAGAAGACCGACCGGGGAACGCCCGTCGGGGTCGACGACCCCTACGCCCACGCCGGGGTCTGTGACCACCTCACCGGCGACGGCCGCTGTCGGTTCGCCGTGGAGTCGCCCCACGCGGACCCCGGGTTCGCCCGCGAGCGCGCCGAGGCGGACTACCGGTGTCTCGTGGCGGAGGAGGCGACCGACGCGGGTGAGGCCGAGTGGCGAGCGTGTCCCCACTACCGCCACCGGTCGACCGCCGAGCGGTGTCGTCGCTGCGGCCTCGAAGAACGCCGGATCGCTGGCGAGGGGGCGAGGCCGCTGCTCGAAGAACACCACCTCTCCTACGCCGATCGGGGGGCGGACGGAGCTGGCGCGCGACCGACGGGCCACGAGATAACGGTCGTCCTCTGTCGGTGGTGTCACGCGAAGGTCCACACCGGCTGGGCGCGGATCGACGACGACGTCTCGCCCGATCCCGAGGCGCTCGCCGCGAGCGAGGCGCGGCGGAGCCGGGAGCTCACGGAGGGGTTCGAGACGGCAGCCGAGCGGTACGAGCGAGGTCGGTCGAAGGACGGAGAGCGGTGAGCCGAACCCGTGGACGACGGGCACCGAAACCGTCGTCCCCTCCCCGCAGTTCCTCGCGCCTCGAACCCTCACCTGCTAAGCCACCCCGGGCCCTCCGAATCGATCGAGACCAATGAACGACATCGCCGGACCCCCCGACCGACGCGGATGAACCGATCCGACCTCCCCGACGGCGCGTTCGTCGATCCGTCCGGGGAGAACGCAGAGGCGGTCCGAGCGATCGCCGAGCGGGTTCTCGACCAACTGCTCACACAACTCGAAGCGGCCGACGACCGGTCACCGTTACCCGATCGGACACCTGTCCCCTCCGCAACAATCCCAGAATCCCCCCGATCCCAGGGTGACCTGCTCGAGGATCTCACGACAATCGTCGACGGCTCGATGAACCCCGCACACCCGGGCTACATCGGCCACATGGACACGGTGCCGACGACGGTCTCTATACTGGGTGATCTCGTCGCCTCGGCGGTCAACAACAACATGCTGAGCGTCGAGATGTCGCCGGTGTTCTCCGAACTCGAGGTCCAGCTGACCGAGACGATCGCTGGCGAATTCGGCCTCGGTACCGAC
>SKWB01000392.1 GCA_007129135.1 Halococcaceae archaeon
GCGAGCTACCTCGCGACCGTCTGCCCCACGGGCATGGTCTTCGTCCCGAGCGTCGGCGGGGTGAGCCACACCGAGTCCGAGTTCACCGAGTGGGACGACGTCGTATCCGGGGTGGACGTGCTGTGTCACGCGACCCGTGAGCTGGCCGGCGCCGAACTTTAAATACGGAACCGACCCAGCGGGCCCATGGCGAGCGCGACGCGGGAGAGAGAGGAGACGACGACGCTGTCCGTACTCGCGGGCGAGTGTCTCGTCCACGCGGAGGGCGAGACCCACCGGGGGGACGTCGTCGTCCTCCTGAAACCCGACAACACCGTACTGGTCCACGACGCCGACGGCTACCGACCGGTCGCCTGGCTCACCCGGGCCGATTCGGTCTCGACGCGCCGAAACGACGGGTTCTCGATCACGGCGATCGCCGGCGACCGCTCCCTACACGTCGAGTCACAGGCCGAGTACGGCTTCGGGGAGTTCCCAGCCTCGCACGCGGGCATCCCGGTCGGTGACTGTCCGGAATGTGATCGCGTGCTGGTTCGATCCGGGGGGCTGATCGGCTGTCTCGGCTGCTCGAACAGGTACGGCCTGCCGGACGGCGCACGACTGCTCGACGAGGGCTGTGACTGTGGTCTCCCCCGGATGGCGGTCGATCGCGGGGAGACGTTCGAGCTCTGTATCGACCGGGGCTGTGAGTCGCTCGACGAGGCGGTGACCGAGCGCTTCGACCGGGAGTGGTCGTGTCCGGCCTGCGGGGACGACCTCCGCGTCCTCCGCAGGGGTGGACTGCTCGCCGGCTGTGACGCCTATCCAGATTGCGAGACGGCCTACGTGATCCCGACCGGCACCGTCTCGGGGACCTGCGACTGTGGCCTCCCCCGGTTCGAGACGCGCTCGGGCGGGCGCTGTCTCGACGCGACCTGCGAGGAGAGCGTCTGAGAACCGTTTCGGCTTTCACCCCGGACCGACTCCCCTCGCCATGAGCAAGCCTGTGGGGACTATCGAGGGTGACGAGGTACGCGTCGGTGGGGATGCCCGTCAACGGTTTTTCGATTCGCGGGGGTACGGAGAACCCCGAGGGGGTAACGAAGTCGCACTCGCACCCGTCGAGGCGGCCCACCTGCTCTCGCGGGGCGACCTCGCCTCGGTCGAGGGGATGGGTTTCCGCGAGTTCCTCGGCCGCGACGAGGGCCTCGTCGTCCGGTTCCGCGTCTACGCGGACCTCCGGTCCCGGGGCTTTTACCTCTCGCCTACCCGGTGGACCGGCGCTCCCTCGAACGCCGACTTCGTCGTCTACGAACGGGGAGAGAGGCCGTTCGACGGCGACCGGCGATACGCCGTTCGGGCGATCGGTGAACGGGCACCGCTTCCGATCTCGGACCTCGACGATGGCGTGCTCGCGGTGGTCGACGAGGAGAGCGAGGTGACCTACTTCGAGATCGGGTCTCCGGAGTTCGAGGACTCGGGCACGCCGGAACCGACACCGAGTTCGGTCGCGGGAGAGCTACTTTCCGACCGGGTGGTGCTCTGGGACGCCCCGGCCTCGCTCTACGAGCGTTCGTTCTACGGCCAGCCGATCGGTGGTCGCGATGCGGATCCCTCCGAACTCGCCCTGTCGCTGGTCGAGGGCGCCTACCTCGCAGAGCGCGGTGTACTCGAACTCGAGGCCGAGGACATCGAGGGACGGGGTCGGGAGTCCGAGGGCGAGCGGTTCGACCGGCGTCTCGCGGTCTACACCACGCTCAGAGAGCGCGGGTTCGTCCCGAAGACGGGCTTCAAGTTCGGTGCCGACTTCCGCGTCTACGGCGGCGTCGAGAGCGTCGACGAGCTGGGCCACTCCGAGCACCTCGTCCGGGTCCTCCCGTCGGAGTACGTCCTCTCGCCGCGCGAACTCTCGCTCGACGTCAGGCTCGCGGGCGGGGTCAGAAAACGAATGGTTTTTGCGACATACGGCGCCAGTTCCGACACGAGCGAGTGGCGTGCGGTGCGCCGACTCACGCCGTGACCATGACCGACGACCACGAGACACCGACGGACGCGGACGAGCGAGCGGCGAGCGACGGCGGAGACGCCGACGAGCTGGTCCTCGACCCGTGGGGATCGGCGTCGGTCTCCGACTACAGGAAGCTGTTCGAAGAGTTCGGTATCGAGCCGTTCGAGGCGATCCTGCCTGACGTGCCCGACCCGCACTACCTGATGCGCCGGGGTGCGATCTTCGGCCACCGGGAGTACGACCGCGTCGCGGATGCGATGGCCGACGGCGAGGAGGTCGCGGCGCTCTCGGGGTTCATGCCGACCGGCGACCCCCACATCGGCCACAAGATGGTCTTCGACGAGCTGATCTGGCACCAGGAGCGCGGCACGGACACCTACGGGCTGATCGCCGACCTGGAGGCCCACAGCGCGAGGGGCCTGTCGTGGGAGGAGATCGACGAACACGCCCGGAACTACCTGCTCTCGCTGCTCGCGCTCGGTTACGACCCCGAGGAGGGTACCCTCTACCGGCAGTCGACGAACCGCGAGGTGCAGGACCTCGCGTTCGAACTCGGGATCGAGGTGAACCTCTCCGAGATGCGTTCGATCTACGGCTTCGAGGGCGAGACCGATATCTCGCACCTCCAGAGCGTCGTCACCCAGATGGCGGACATCCTCTATCCACAACTGGACGGCCCGAAACCGACGGTGATCCCCGTCGGCCCGGACCAGGACCCACACGTCAGGCTCGCGCGCGACCTCGCCGCCCGAACCCGGTACTTCGGGGTCACGGAGGCGTTCGCGAGCTTCGAGTCCGAGGAGGACGAACGCGCAGTTCTCGCTGCGGTCTACGACCACCGCGAGGCGTTCGCGGAGGAGTCCGACCGGCCGCGGTGTGTCGAGGCGGCCGACTGGATCGAGGGCCACGATACGCTCTCGGACGTCCACGACCCCACGGTCGTCGGGTCGACCGTGGAGAAGCTCCGCGCGGCGGGGAAGGAGCCGCTCCGTCCGCGAGTCCGGATCCTCGATCGGAACGCAACCGAGGAGGCGTTCGAGGCGCTCATCGAGGCGATAGCGGGCGAGAAACGCGTCTACGACGAGCACGTCGACACGTTCGACCTCTCGGCGTCCGAGGCCGAGGCGCTCGCTCGAGAGGTCGAGATCGAATCCGGCGGCTACGGCTTCCTCCCGCCGTCGTCGATCTACCACCGGTTCATGACCGGGCTCACGGGCGGGAAGATGTCCTCGTCGATCCCCGCGAGCCACATCAGCCTGCTCGACGACCCGGAGGAGGGATACGCGAAGGTGAAGGCGGCGACGACCGGTGGCCGGGAGACGGCCGAACTCCAGCGCGAACTCGGCGGGAAGGCCGACGAGTGTCCCGTCTACGAGCTCTACGCCTACCTGCTCTGTGGTGACGACGACGAGTTCGCCACCCTGGTCTACGACGAGTGCGTCGGCGGCGAACGTCTCTGTGGCGACTGCAAGGAGCAGGCGGCGACGCTGATGCGCGAGTTCCTCGCCGAGCACCAGGAGAGACGCGAGGAGTGTGAGGAACTCCTCGAGGGGCTCGATATCGACGTCTGAAACGGCTCTCTTTATTTCGTTAGGTCGGCGCCGACGGCCTCCTCCACCGAGTCGAAGCCGTCGCGATCGAGTAGCCCGAGTAGCCCCCCGTTGATCTCGCGGGCGATCGATGGCCCGCGGTACACGAGGCCGGTGTAGGTCTGGACGAGGCTCGCGCCCGCGCGGATCTTCCGGTAGGCGTCCTCGGCGGTGAACACCCCACCGACGCCGATCACCGGGACGTCCGTTCGTTCGGCGACGAACCTGACACACTCGGTCGCCCTCGTTTCGAGCGGTCTGCCCGAGAGTCCCCCGTCCTCGACGCGGTTTACGTTCTGCAGGCTCTCTGGCCGTTCGGTCGTCGTGTTCGTCGCGATCACCCCGTCGAGATCGAGGTCCGAGACGACCGAGAGCGCGGTCTCGATCGCTTTCGCTCGGAGGTCGGGTGAGAGTTTGAGCAGCAGGGGCGATGCTCCCGCGTCCGAGAGCGCGCCGAGGATCCGTTCGAGTCCCTCCCGGTTTTGGAGCGTTCGGAGGCCGGGCGTGTTCGGGCTCGAGACGTTCACGACGACGAAGTCGGCGTGCTCGCCCACACGGTCGTAGGTGTAGCGGTAGTCCTCCTCGGCACGTTCGAGCGGCGTCGACTTCGACTTTCCGACGTTGATCCCGAGCGGGACCTCGGGGAGGTCGGTCCGGTCGAGACGTGCGCCGATCCGGTCGGCCCCGTCGTTGTTGAAGCCCATCCGGTTGATTATCGCTTCGTCCTCGCGGAGGCGGAACATCCGCGGGCGGGGGTTCCCTTCCTGGGCCTCCGCGGTGACCCCGCCGACCTCGACGTGGCCGAACCCGAGGCTCGAAAGCGCCGTGACGACCTCCGCGTTCTTGTCGAAACCGGCGGCGACGCCCAGTGGGTTCGGAAAGCGCTCGCCGAGGCAGGTGACGGCGAGGCGTGGGTCCCGGACGGTGTAGCGCTCCGCGAGCAGATCGGTCGCTCGCGTCCGTTGTGCGAGGCGGAGGCCACGGTAGGCGAGCGTGTGGGCGGTTTCGGGGGGGAGTGAGAACAGAAACGGTCTGGCTGCTGTGTACGGTGTCATACGGAGAGAGAACCAATCGGAGCGTCTCGCGTGGTCTCAGAAGTCGTGTTCGACGTTCTCCTGGTCGGCCTTCTGGATGATGATCTTGTCCTCCCGCACGCGCACGAACACCTCGTCGCCGATCTCCATACCGGCGACGGCGAGCTCGTCCTCGTGTAGGTTGACGTGAACGTTGTGGTACTCGCCGTTCTCGTCTTTCGCGCCACTGGGGCTCAGTTTCTTTTTGCGGACCATCTGCGCTCTCTTGTCACCTGATTCACCCCACGGCGTACATAAGCCTTTTCTCACGGTGTGCAGGCGTCCCCACGTGACGCCTCGTCGAGAGGGCGACGGCCGATGCCGGCCAAACCGGACGACCGCAGGCCGATAGGGGATATATTTATAATGAGGGGTGTGCTGAGTTGACACGGAGAAACCATGGTACGTGAAGACGGTAAGCGAAATTTCGCGCTCAGAGAGACGAACGGGGACGAATCGAGCGTCTTCTCGGGGAACACCCCGAGGCAAGCGGCGCTCAAAGCCGCGCGACGGCTCGAACCCGCACCGAGCGAGGGGGACGCGGATCCGACCGAGCTCCGCCTCCGTGAGAAGGGAACCGACAAGGTCCACATCTACGAGGGGTGGGCCTGGCGCGAGACCTCCCCGGACGACAGTCCCGACTGGATGCCCTCGGAGATAACCGAGGCGAACGTCTCGAAACAGGGGATCGAACACATCGAGGAGTGAGCCGGCCACACCCCCTCGTCCGTCCTCCCCGTTCGAGCGAACGGCCTAAGCCCACCCACGTCCGTACCACAGAACGCGTGGGCTCACTCGATCAGACCACCGCGCGACGCGGAGGATGACCGATCGACCTCCACCCACGCGACACCTTCAGGCGTATACGTACGCGTCGACGCTCTCGGTCTACCGCTCACCCTGTCGACCGACCCCCCGTACCATGGTACCACACTGACGAAGAGCCTCCAGTTCGACGGGGTTATATACTGACCTCTCCTCGTCCTGAATGCGAAGGACGCGCCGCCGATGCGACCCATCGGCGGTGCGGATCCGAAGCGTTCATATACGAACGCCCTCTCGGATCGAACACAGCCTCGGGACGCCGGAAATCGACTGCCGGCGACCCGATCCGACGCCCTTATGTACGTAGGGGCGTTCGAAACGGATGCACGCGACGTGACCGAACGCGGTCACCGATCGCATCCTGGACCGTCGCCCGGCAGGACCCGGGCGGGTGCGTTTCGACGGGGTTATATACCCCGGAAAGCGTACGATATGGTCCGAAGGAGATGAGGATTCCACCCCTGCGGTCCGCCGTACAGATGGGATCTGATGTTAGCCCTGGTAGTTCGGTGACACCCGA
>SKWB01000007.1 GCA_007129135.1 Halococcaceae archaeon
CCCAGCTCCGAGAGCGACCAGTCGGCGGCGACGTGACCGACCGCCCACGGCGTCTCGCGGACGATACGGGTGAAGCGGGGGGCGTAGTGACCGCCGCCGAAGCCAACGACGGTCCGGTCGCCGTGTGGGCTCGCCCCCCTCAGCTCGAGGATGGCTCGGGCGACCGCCCGGGCTGCCTCTGCGTCCTCCCACTGCTCGGGGCCGCTCCCGAGTTCGACGAACATCGAGGGAGCGCCGACGCCGGTCGGCCCGTGGTGGGTACACTCGATCCCGACGTCGTAGCCCTCCGGGGCGTACTCGCCCAGCGATCGGACGACGCGGTGGTGGGCCGCCGGACAGGCCTCGGCCAGCGTTCGGTCCCGTCCACCGTACGCCGCCTCGCCGAAGTTGCCGGTGTGGTGGGCGGTGAGCAGCGGGCCGGTCTCGCCCGAGTGCCGCGAGGCGAAGACCAGTAGCTCCGGGTCCGAGAAGCACTCGGCGACGCCGTCGAGGTGGAGGTGCCAGTCGTCGAACTCGCGGAGTTCGAACCCGTTCGTATAGGAGACCGTCCCGCCACCCTCGCCGTCGGGGAGCGAGTCGTCTACCCGTTCGTCCCAGTCGGCCAGGTCGAGGAGGTGCTCCCCGATGTGGACGGAGGCGGAGTCAGCACGGCTGACGACGATCGCTATCACGGTTCGGACTCCTCATCTGGGGCGAATAAGCCCGTCGCTCCGGTCCCGTTTGGCCCCGTTGACCCGCTCGCGGACGAACCCGACGAGACGCGGGAGGTGGCGGCGGCGTCGGATGAGGAGGGCGGTTCCGAGGACGAGGTAGATCCCGGTGAAGACCAGCAGCCACTCGAACGTGTGGAACGCGGGGTAGAGCTGTATCACGAAGAGCGAGAGGAGCGCGAGCGCCTCCCGAACGCTGATCCGCAGGTCGGCCAGCAGCGCGAGCGCGAAGTAGCTCTGGGCGGCGGTGAGCCAGATCTCGCCCATCTGTCGCTGGCCCATCGGGAGCGCCCCGTAGTAGCCGAGGGAGACGCTGTAGACGACGACTAGCGTGCCGATCAGCAGCGTCCACTGGTTGAGCTTCGAGGAGATCAGCGCGTTGAACGACGCGCTCGAGCGCCCCTTCAGGACGAGAAGCGTGACGATGACGAACTCGGGCGTCTCGCTCGCCAGCGGCGCGACCCACTGGATCATGAGGAACGGTGGGATGCCCGAGCGTGCACCGATCGCCTCCAACCCGTGGGCGAACGGTTCGACGGCGACGAAGATGACGGCCCCCGAGGCGACGAACAACGAGAGCACGGTCAGGACCCGTTTCGGTCTGGGGAACGACTGGAGGTACGCCGGGACGCCCACGTGCCGTTCGCCCGACGGAGGTGCCCGGAGCGCGAAGAGGATGTAGAGCCCGTAGAGCCCGACGAGGACGACCATGTCGTGGAGTGCGATCGAGCCGGTCAGCGGGACGAAGAAGGCGTAGAGCGTCGCGGCGAAGAGAAAGAGGATCTCGAGCGAGAGCCCCTCGTCCAGTCGGATCCGGTCGGCGAGGAAGCCGTCGACGCGTTCGACGTGTGGGTCCCGGGTCGTGCCCCTGGCTCCCTTGAGCGCCCGGTAGACGGTGAAGAGCGCGATCGCAGACCAGCCGATGCCGATGAGGATGCGGTTCGCGCCGGTCATGTTCGCCACCGCGAGGTCTGCGGCCTCGGCGGAGGCGGCGGTCCCCGGGTCGACACCGGCCTCCCAGGCGTAGAGTGCGTCGACGGCGTACTCGGGGGCGACCGCGAGCACCGCGAGGACGGCGATGGCGAACGATCGGGAGACGTCCTTCTCGGCCGTCTCGGCGGCCCACGCGAGCAGGAACGCTGCACCGAAGATCGAGATCCCGGCGAGGGCGACCCGGGGAAAGAGGCCGGTCGGGACGCCGCTCGCCCACACCGTCGGCCAGGCGAGCGCGGGGACGGCGGCCACCGCGAGCGGCGCGAGCGGGTGGGCCGTTCGATCTCTCATGTCGCTCGTACGCCGGTTTCGGACGTAGACCTTCGCCCGGCGGTGGCGTTATGCGTGTGCCGAGGAAACCCCGAGCATGGACGTCTACGGCCTGCTCGGCAACCCGGTCGGCCACTCGCTCTCGCCGCCGATGCACGAGGCGGCCTACGAGGAGTTGGGGATCGACGCGCGCTACGTCACGTTCGAACCCGACCCGGACCGGATCGGGGAGGCGATCGACGGCGCACGGGCGCTCGGGATCCGAGGACTGAACGTGACGATCCCGTTCAAACGGAGCGTGCTCTCGCTGGTCGAACCGGACGGGCTCGCGGAGGAGGTCGGCGCGGTGAACACGATCGACTTCGCTCACGACCCGCCGACCGGCCACAACACCGACGTCGCGGGCGTCACGCGGTCGTTCGCCCACCACGACGTCGCCCTCTCCGGTCGGGAGGCGGTCGTCGTCGGCGCGGGCGGGGCGGGCCGGGCGTCGGCGTTCGCGCTCGCCGACGCGGGGGCGTCGGTCTCGGTCGCGAACCGGACCGAGTCCCGGGCACACGAGCTGGCCGAAGCCGTGTCGGGGGCGAGCGGGCACGCTCTCGATTCGCTCCCGAGGCTCCTCGCCGGGGCGGACGTGCTCGTGAACGCGACGAGCGTCGGGATGGACGGCGACGAGTCGCCGGTGCCCCGGGAAGCGCTCCACGCCGACCTCGCGGTGCTCGACGCGGTCTACAGCCCGCTCGAGACGCGGCTGCTCCGCGAGGCCCGAGAGGAGGGAGCGCTCACCATCGACGGGGCGTGGATGCTGCTCTACCAGGGCGTCGAGGCGTTCGAACGGTGGACCGGCGAGCGCGCGCCGGTCGAACGGATGGACGAGGCGCTCAGAGCGCGGCTGTAGGCTCGACGGGGGCTTTTAAGTGAACCGGTGCGTTAGTTCGGGGCAATGGCACTGCTGAAGAAGGTGAAGTCGCTGCTCGGACTCGCCGAGGAAGAGGAGCCCGAGACGAGCGACGACGCCCGGGACGTCGGCGTGACCGTCGAGCGCGAGCCGGAAGTAGAGCCCGAGACGGGCGCCGAGCCCGGTGAGACAGCCCCGGAGACGGGTTCCGAGGTGGAAGAGCCCGACGAAGGGACCGACCGAGCGGAGTCAGTGACCGCCGGAGAGCCGGCGGGATCGGTGGTCGAGGAGGAGCCGGAGCCGACCGAGGCGGCGGCGCCGGACGTGACGGACGAGGCGATCGAAGCGGCCGAACCGGAGCGCGAGGTCGAATCGGAACCCGAAGTCGGATCGGAACCCGTCGTCGAGATCAAGGGGATCGGGCCCTCCTACGCCGACCGGCTGGGCGAGGCCGGCGTCGACACCGTCTCCGACCTCGCCGACGCCGACGCCGACGAGGTCGGCGAGGCGACCGGTATCTCGCCGAAGCGGATCGAAGCCTGGATCGAGCGCGCGAGAGACCGCTGATACGGGCTTCCGTACGGGTTGGACCGGCACCGACCTCCGATCGGGGCCGGAGAGAGGCCCACGGTCCGTTCGGGAGCACAACACCGAAGGCGATCCCCGGCGGAGGGGAGGTATGGTCAGGCCACGCGTGCTGACCGCTCGGGCCGAGTTCGAGCGGGTCGCGGCGGAGGCGGCACCGACCGACCGTATCCCGATCGAACTCGGCGTCGATATCGACGATCCGTTTCTCGCCTACCGTCGAGCGCGGGACGGCCCGGGCGGGTGCTTCCTGGAGACGACCGGCGGCCGGCCCGGCTGGGGCTACTTCGGCGTCGACCCGGTCGACCGGCTCCGCGTCGGCCCCGACGCCGTCACCCGCGAGGGTGACTCCCCCACCCTCGCCGCGCTCTCCGGGCTGCTCTCGGGCGAGTCGCTCCGACACGGGGACTGCGAGGTGCCCTTCCCCTGCGGGGCGATCGGCTGGCTCTCCTACGACGTCGCCCGCGAACTCGAGTCGATCCCCGAGACGACGCGCGACGACCGGGGGCTTCCACACCTCGACGTGGCCGTCTTCGAGACGCTCGCGGCCTGGGACGCCACCGAGGAGGAGCCGACGCTCCGGATCACCGCCTGTCCCGTGGTGGGCGAGGATCCGGATGCGGCGTACGACCGAGGGCTCGCGTCGGCGCGCGAGCTGGCACGGCGGGCGACCGAGGGCGACCCGGACGTGGGAGCCGCCCCCGTCGCCGCCGACCGGGTGACGTTCGAGAGCGAGTGTGGGGTGGAGCTGTTCGCGGAGCGCGTTCGGACGGTGAAGGAGTACGTCTACGAGGGGGACACCTTCCAGGCGAACGTCTCCCAGCGCCTCACCGCGCCGATGGCCGTTCACCCCGTCGAGGCGTACGCGGCGCTCAGGCGGGTGAACCCGGCACCCTACTCCGGACTGCTGGAGTTCCCGAGCGCGGCGCTCGTGAGCGCGAGCCCCGAACTCCTCCTCGAGGTCGACGGCGACAGGCTGCTCACCGAACCGATCGCGGGCACCCGGCCGCGGGGAGAGAGCGAGGAGGAGGACGACGCGCTCGAGGCGGAGCTCACGGGCGACGAGAAGGAACGCGCCGAACACGCGATGCTGGTCGACCTGGAGCGGAACGACCTCGGGAAGGTCGCCGCCTTCGGCTCCGTGGAGGTGAGCGAGTACCGGCGTGTGGATCGCTACTCCGAGGTGATGCACCTCGTCTCGCTCGTGGAGGCGCGGCGGCGGGCTGGTGCCTCGCTCGCGGACTGCATCGCCGCGGCCTTTCCCGGCGGGACGATCACCGGCGCTCCCAAACCCAGAACGATGGGGATCATCGACGAGGTCGAGACCACCCGGCGGGGACCCTACACCGGGAGCATCGGTATCTTCGGCTTCGACGACCGGGCGATACTGAACATCGTCATCCGGACGCTCGTCGGCCACGGGGAGGAGTACCACCTCCGCGTCGGCGCGGGGATCGTCCACGACTCAGTACCAGAGAGGGAGTACGACGAGACGCTCGACAAGGCGCGGGCGCTCGTGACCGCGATCGACGAGGCGCTCGGCGAGGAGCGGGGGATGGAGGTCTCCCGGTGACGCCGGCGATCGGTCCGGTGGCGGTGAGGGGAGTGGACCGGGGTGGACGGGTGTGACGCGGATCCTCGTGATCGACAACTACGACTCGTTCGCGTACAACCTCGTCCAGTACGTCGGAGAACTGGCTGAGGAGGTCGTGACGCGACGGAACGACGCGATCGACGTGGCGGGGATCGAGGCGCTCGATCCCGACGGGATCGTCGTCTCGCCGGGACCGGGCACTCCGCAAGAGGCCGGCGTCTCGATCCCGCTGTTCGACCTCCCGTACCCCACCCTCGGCGTCTGTCTCGGCCACCAGGCGCTCTGTGCGTCGGCGGGTGCGCCAGTCGTCCACGCACCCGAGGTGATCCACGGGAAACCATCCGTGGTGAGCCACGACGGCAGGGGGATCTTCGAGGGGCTGCCGAACCCGATCGAGGTGGGACGGTACCACTCGCTCGCGGTCGAACGGACCGATCTGCCGACCGAACTGACCGAGACCGCCCGGACCGACGACGAACGCGGCGTACTGATGGCCGTCCGCCACGCCGAACGCCCGCACGTCGGGGTACAGTTCCACCCGGAGAGCATCCTCACCGGACCCGTGGGGGAGGGGAGCGAGGCCTCGCTCTGGGTCGGGAAACGGATGATCGAGAACTTCTGTACGATGGCCGCCGAACGGAGGCCGTGAGATGAGCGAGGGTCGATACACCCACGTGAACGGCGAGGTCGTCCCCGAAGGCGAGGCGACGGTGAACGTCCGCGACCGGGGCTTTGCCTACGGCGACGCGGTCTTCGAGACGCTCAGAGCCTACGGCGGGGAGCTCTTCGAGTGGGAGGCCCACGCGAAGCGTCTGGCCGGTAGCTGTGACGCGCTCGGGATCGATCACGGGCTGAGCGACGGGGAGCTCCGCTCGCGGATCGACGAGACGCTCGCGGCCAACGGGTTCGAGGAGGCGTACGTCAAGCTCTCG
>SKWB01000086.1 GCA_007129135.1 Halococcaceae archaeon
CGAGCGGCCCCATCCGGTTCATCGCCTGCATCTGGTGGCGCATGTCGTTGAGCGTGAAGTTCCCCGAGAGCAGGTCCTCCGGGTCCCAGTCGTCTTCCTCCTCGGTCTCGACCATCGCCCGCTCGACCCGCTCGGCGAGCTGTTTCAGGTCGCCCATCCCCAGGAGTCGAGACATGAAGCCGTTGGGCTCGAACCGCTCGACGTCCTGGACCTCCTCGCCGGTCCCGAGGAAGGCGATCGACGCGCCGGTCTCGTTCGCCGCGGTGAGCGCCCCGCCACCCTTCGCCGTCCCGTCGAGTTTCGTGATCACCACGCCGTCGATACCGATCGACTCGTCGAACTGTCGGGCCTGCTCTTTCGCCCCCTGTCCGATCGCCGCGTCGAGCACGAGCAGGTTCGTGTCCGGGTCGACCACCCGCTCGATCTCCTCGATCTCCGCGATCAGGTCCTCCTCGAGCGCGTGACGACCAGCCGTGTCCACGATGTGGACGTCCGCGTCGGCGGTCTCCTCCAGCCCTCTCCGAGCGATCTCGACCGGATCGTCACCGTCGGGATCGCCGTAGAACTCGACTTCGGCCCGTTCGCACATCTGCTTGGCCTGGTCGTAGGCGCCCGGTCGGAACGTGTCCGTCTGGATCACCGCGGGACGAAGGCCCTTCGTCGAGAACCACCAGGCCATCTTCGCCGCGCTCGTCGTCTTCCCCGACCCCTGCAGCCCAGCGAGCAGGATCGTCTGCTCCTCGAGCGGGAGGTCGGTGCTCTCACCGATCAGTGCGACGAGTTCCTCGTAGACGATCCGGAGAACGTGATCCCGGGCGGTCGTCCCCGCCGGGGGTTCCTCCTCGAGAGCGCGGGTCTTGATCGAGTCCGACAGCTCCATCACGAGCGAGACGTCGACGTCGGCCGCCAACAGCGAGCGCTGGATCTCCTTGACGATCTCGGCGACGTCCTCCTCGCTGAGCCGGGACTTCCCGCGGAGCCGATCGAGCGTTCCCCTGAGAGAGCTTCCGAGGTCGTCGAGTACCATTTGCTCGGGCTATGCGACCCGGTCGGGTAAGCCTTTCTCGCTCCCGAACGCTCATACCCGATCGTGCCGTGTGGTAGCTATGGTCGAGTTTCGGAACACCGAAGAGCCCGACGCCGACTGGTGGTCGGTGGTCTGGCCCGACCCCGACGAGACCCTGCGGACGCTCGGAACCGACGGGCGTGCCTCGTTCCTCGACCTCTGCTGTGGCACGGGCCGGTTCACGCTCGCTGCGCCCGCGCTCGTCGACGGCCCGGTCTACGCCTACGACCTCGATCCGAACGCGCTCGAGGAGCTCTCGGAGCGGGCGGCGGACGAAGGGGTAGAGATCGAGACGATCGAAGGCGACGCGATGGCCGTCTCCGAGCACGTAGAGCCGGTTGAGTACGTCCTCTTCGCGAACACGCTCCACGGCGTCCCCGAGAAGACGCTGCTCGCCGAACGGGTCCACGAGGCGATCGTGCCGGGGGGTCGGTTCGTCGTGATCAACTGGATCGCCGCGAGCCCGGAGGAGACGCCGGTCCTCGGCGAGCCGCGGGGTCCGCCGGAGGAGCTCCGGATGGCCCCTGACGAGACCGTCGCCGCGGTCGAGCCCGCGGGATTCGAGGCGAGAGAGACCGTCTCCGTCTCGCCACACCACTACGCGGTCGTCTTCGAGCGGACGACTTCGTCGGAATTATGATCGGTGGATAATACTGTCGGCTGTAACTGTGTGAAGGTTTACGATACCGCGGGTGGTCGACGCTCTTGAACGACGTACAGCCGACAGTAGACGTTCCAGCCGACGTGCTGACCAGAGCGTGCGAAAGCAGCGCGCACCGAGGACGATCGAATACAAAAAGACGGAACGCTTAGTCCAAGAGAACGATGTCGAACGAGTCTGTGACAGATGCTCAGCTACTCGAGTCCGTCTCGACGTCTCGCAACTGTTCGGCGTCTGTGAAGACGTACTTCCCGATCAACAGGCTGCTGGTCATACTCGTCAACCCGCCAGCGGCGAAGATCATCGCCATGATGACGAACTGATAGAGTGCCGCGTAGATCGGGTTCTCGCCGGCGAGGATCATCCCTGCCATGATACCCGGGATCCAGACCCAGCCCAGACTCTTCAGTGAGTCGATCACCGGGATGAGCGACGCTTGGACGCCCGTCTCGACGTGCCGAGAGATTACGGCCGTCGGCGGGGCTCCGAGCGCCAGCCCTGCTTCGATCTCCGCCCGGTTCGATGCGATTTCGCTCTTGAAGCGATCCAGTGCGAGCGAGTTGATCTGCATCGCGTTCGCGATGATCATACTTCCGACGGGGACGAGATTTCGAACCGTGGCCTCGATCGCGCCGGCGAGCGTCATCGTGACGATCACGAGCCCCGACCCGAAGACGATCGCAACGAACGAAACCCGTACGACGCCCGGTAACCCCTCGCCGCGGTTCTTCGAGATCCACGTCGCTCCGATCATCATACCCAGCAGGATGACGCCACTCCAGACGAAGTCTACTGTCAGCAACACGCCGACGATCGATCCCATCGCGACGATCTGGACCAGCCCCCTGACGAGGGCGACGGCGAGTTCGCGCTCGAGCGTCAGCCCTCGAAGATGTGAGAGTCCCACCACGAGCGCGGCGAGGACGGCCGCGACGGCGACCTGTGCGAGCCCCGTGAGGAGAACGGGATCGGTGAACTGTTCGAGGAACTCCTCGAGTACGGTGTCCATCAGGCCAACACCTCTTCGACCGGACCGACGCGGTCGACACGGTCGTCCCGAAGGATCAGGACGTGGTCACCGATTCGCCGCGCCTGATCCTCGTCGTGGGTGACCATCACGACGGTGAGATCGAGCTCGCGAATGAGATCGACGAGAAGCGCCTCCACCCGCTCTTCCGCTTTCGAATCGAGGTGGGAGGTCGGCTCGTCGAGCAGGAGGACGTCGGGGTCGTTCAGCAGGGTACGGGCGATCGCGACGCGCTGTTTCTCGCCGCCCGAGAGCTCCTCGACGTCGCGGTCCTCGTAGCCGGTGAGCCCGAGCCGCTCGAGCAGTTCCGGGAGGTGCGTCTCGTCGATCGACTCGTCCCGGAGGAGCGGGCCGCGAGCGACGTTCTCGAACACGGTTCCGGGGACGAGCGCGGGATCCTGCGGAACGAGCCCGACGCGTTTACGGAGGTCTCTCGGGGGCAGGTTTCGGTAGTCCTCTCCCTCGAGCAACACCGTCCCTTCGGTGGGCTCGTCGAGACGGTTGAGCAGCCTGAGGAACGACGACTTCCCCGCTCCCGACGGACCGACGACGACGAGGACGGTCGATTCGGGGATCGACACCGAGACGTCCTCGAGGAGCCGGTCACCGTCGACGACCCGTCCGAGATTACGCGTCTCGAGTTTTGGAGTCGGTGTCATTGTCGATACAGACTCTGGCTCGCTCGAGTTGCAAGTGGGGATCGATCGGTCACACGCGAAGAGGGAGATCGATCGTACGAGCGGGGGCGGGCAATCGCGTGAATCCGGGGCCGGTGTCCGATCATGCGAGCAATACGAGGTGGTAGAACAGTCCGGCGGCCATCGCCACGGCGAGTGTCCGGAGCATTCCCTGCTTGAGCCGGAAGATCAGGACGAACGAGCCGGCGACGATCACCAGCGCGGCGACGTCGAGCGTCTCGAAGACGGGAACGAGGAGGTCCATCCCGTACCGGTCGTACGTCCAGTGGTCCGCGAAGAGGACGTGAAGCCCGAACCAGACGGCGAGGTTGAGAATGATACCGACGACGGCGGCGGTGATCCCCGACAGGGCTGCCGTCAGCGATTCTTTTCCGCGGAGGTACTCGATGTACGGCGCACCGAGGAAGATGAAGAGGAAACAGGGGACGAACGTCACCCAGGTGACGACGACCGAGCCCAGGATACCGGCGACAAGCGGATCGAGGGTTCCCGGGTTTCTGTAGGCACCCATGAAGCCGACGAACTGAACGACCTGCACGAGCGGTCCGGGCGTCGTCTCGGCCATCCCCAAGCCGTCGATCATCTCTCCCGGCTCGAGCCAGCCGTAGGTCGCGACGGCCTCCTGAGCGATGTAGGCGAGCACGGCGTACGCGCCGCCGAAGGTGACGACCGCCACCTGGCTGAAGAAGATCCCTTCCTGCGTGAAGATGTGGCCAGCGCCGAGAACGATGTAGAGGCCAAACAACGGGCCGAGCCAGAGCGCTCCCCAGAGGGCGGTGACTCGAGCGGCCCGCCACGTCGACGGTCGTTCGTGGTCCGCGATGAGTTCGTCCGAGATGACGGCCGCGGTCTCGCTCTCGTCGCTCGCGATCGGTTCGCCCTGATCGTCTAAGATAGATTCGTCCTCGCTTTCGAGCGTTTCAGCCCCCTCACCTTCCTCACTCTCGTCGGTGCCGTGACCTGTGATGACGGTGAACACTTCCGGGGCGTATCGATGGCCGAAGAAGCCGACGAGCCCAGCGGCGAGAATGATTATCGGGAACAGAATGTCGAAGACGAAGATACCGACGAACGCCCCCGCGGCGATGGCGACCATGGCCGCGTTTGCCAGTGCTCGAGAGCCAATTCTGATCAGGGCCTCGACGACGATCGCGAGTACGGCAGCTTGAAGACCGAAGAAGATCGCCTCGACGGTCGTCACCTCCCTGAACTCCGCGTAGAGGATGCTGAGAACGAGGATCGAGACGAATCCGGGGAGGATAAACAGCGTTCCGGCGACGATTCCACCTTTCGTTTTGTGTAACAGCCAGCCGATGTACGTCGCGAGTTGTTGTGCTTCCGGTCCTGGTAGCAACATCGTGTAGTTCATCGCGTGGAGGAAGCGACGTTCGCTAATCCAGCGTTTCTGTGAGACGAGCAGTTTGTGCATCACGCCGATCTGTCCGGCGGGACCGCCGAAGCTGTAGGCGGCGACCTGTACCCAGATCCAGAACGCCTCGCGGAACGAAACGTCGTGGTCCGGGCCCGAGACCGCGTCCTCGGTCGGAGGTATCGTATCGGTCGATTCGTTCGAGTGAACCGAATCGTCTGTCATCGATCGGTGATCGATCACAGACCGGATTATAGGGGCGAGTCCTCCGTTCGACAGTCGGTTTGGCAGTCAACAGTCGCTTCGATTTGCCAAAGCAACGGGTGGAAAACAGGTATACTCCCGGCCGCTCTTAGTCGATGTATGCGCTCTACTGAATGTGGTTGTGGCTGTGACGAGCCGGAGATCACCTACTACGAGCCGCTCATCGGGACGCTCGATCTCCTCGCGAACAAGTACGCTCTCGAGACGATCAGCGTCATCGACTCCCACGGCCCGATGCGTTTCGCGACGCTCGAAGCGCACCTCCCGGAGGCGAGCAGTTCGACGCTCTCAAATCGACTGCACGAACTCGTCAATGACGGACTGGCCACGAGAACACAGTACGACGAGGTGCCCCAGCGCGTCGAGTACGAACTGACCGGCCGCGGTCACGGACTCCAGGCTGCGTTGGAACCGATGCTCGAGTGGGCGTCGGCTCACGAGATTCCAGCACAGTCTCCCGAGAGTTGACCCAGGTGACGGACATCTCACCGGTCCATATGCAGGATCTACACCAGCTAGTTCAGAACCATCTGGGGAAATTAAGCGATCTGTCGTGCTGCCATCTCTGTATATCGCCCGTGTCTCTTCTCACTTACCTAGACTTCCGATGAGCCGGCCAACTGTACGAAGGACTCGACTGTATAAGGATCCTGACGACGGCTCAGAGGGCGATTCGAACCCTCGGAGCAATTCACGACCACTACACAGCAGAACCCGTTAGCGCGGGTGATCGCGGCTTCGACTCGATTCACCTGTCGCTCTCGTGTGGGTTCAACAGGGTCCCGTAGTTCTCGGCGTGCTCGGTGTACTCGATGAAACGCGGCGCGTCGGGATCGAACGGCCGCTGTAGCGACTCGAACGCCTTCTTCTTGTCCCAGCCCTGGAGCTTGCCGATC
>SKWB01000331.1 GCA_007129135.1 Halococcaceae archaeon
CACCACCGTTCGCTCGTACCTCGAGAACCACCCCCGAATGATCGGCGTCCTGTTCACGCTGATGCTGCTGCTCTCTCAGACGACGACTGTAATGGCGAATGGCGGATGTACGATCGATTAAACGGAATTCAGGTCTAACTGGTCGCTCCAGGTAAGTTCACCAAAAACCCATACAGGTACTAACTCTAACTGTAAGAAGTGATCTAGTTCCTCCTGAGAAATATCATCCCATGATACTTTGCCGGAATTCAAATGATATTCCTTATTTGGATCTAAAACTGGTATAAATACGCCACCCATCCCTCCAGAGGTCGTTGAGTACATCTCTAAGGTGACATCGAATCGATCTCCCGATGGTGAAACGGAACATAAATATGGTGTGCCACTCGGTGACTGAGCAATAGTTAGCCCACCGTCACCGACCACCAGGTACTGCGAACCGACGATGTTGTCGCCTTTCGCGACCTCGAGTGCGGCACGGAGTGGGAACCCGCAGTTGAGCAGGCGAGCGAGCGTCCCTCCGATCCGCATCGCACCCGAGTTGACGACGCGTTCGAGCGTGACGATCCCGCCGATCGCCCCGCGCTCGATCAGCGCCATCCCCTGCTCGTAGGACTCACAGGCGTTCAGCATGAACGCGTCGACGCCGACCGAATCGAGCGTCCTCGCGTCGAACGAGCCGTCGCGACACTCGAACCCCTGGTCGTCGATGTGACCGATGTAGTGGAAGAAGTCGGTCTCCTCCCGGAGAACGTCCGCTAACTGTTCCGTTGTCAGGTCGTGTCTAACGGTGACGTCGAACGGGAGTTCGGTCCGCGAGCCGTACACCTCGTCGACGACGCTTCGCTCTTCGTCCATCTGCTCGTCGTTACAGACGACCGTTATGTCGATGCTGCCGCCGTCAGGTGCGCGTCCGAACCGGTTCCGATAGGCCTCGGTCGTCGCCTTGCTCGCCCCGATCGGAGTCTCCTCGCCGATCCACACCTGCTCGATCGAGTCCGTCGCCTCCGGCTGAACGTACGACCGCTCGACGGACGTCGACGACGTACTCCTGACGAACGAGTCGCGGAGGAAGTCGTTGACTGCGGTGACCTCCGCCGTCGACGCGGTCTCGGCGATACGCTGGGGCGTCCGGATGAGTGCGAGGTCGTTGACGAGAAACGGCAGCGTCTCCGCGCTCTCCGGCCGTGGCGAGACGTGGGCGGTGAGCTTCCAGTCCGGGAGCGAGGGTTCGACCTCCTCGTGTGGTATCTCCAGGTAGGCACGGAGGCGCTCCGCGAGCGGCATCTCGTAGAGCGTCGCGAAGTCGACGTCGAGCGACTCCTCGACGCTCCGACGCTCGTGGAGGTCGACACGGTAGAGCCCCTCCGTACGCGTCACGCAGTCGAGGAAGAAGGCGTGTTTGAGCAGCTCACCGACCTGGTCCTCGAATCGGGATTCGTCGAACTCGTAGAGCGTCTCGCCCTCCCCCACCAGTCGCGGCGTCGCCCCCGGCACGACCTCGGCACCGAAGTAGTACGCCAGTGGGGCCGCGACGAAGACGTACCGGTACTCCTCGGGGACCTCGATCCTGAGGCCGGTCTCGGGCCGCTCGAGCCCCTCGGGGATCGACAGTTCGTCGGCGAGTTCGACCGCGGGTGGGTGGCCTCTGAACGTCGGGTACGACCGCTCGGGTGAGGTGGTCTTCAGCGCGGAGCCGAACGTCGAAACCGCCGCCATCAGGTCGGACGGCTCCGTTGTCGTCGTTATCGTCGCCACCGGATACTCGTGTTTCGACCGCGCGCCCACGAGCAGTTCGGTCGGCCCGTCGAACTCGATCCGGGTGTGTTCCGCGTCGGCCTGCACGACGCCCGCCCCGTCCGTCCTGAGGTAGAGCCGGATCGGTGCACAGAGCTCGATGCTCACGCCGCCATCGAACGGCATGTCCGCGAAGTGTTCGGCGTTGGCCTGCATCGTCCCGTCCGCGTCGCGGAGGCAGACCGCGACGACCGTCGGGAGGACGATGGCCTCGGTCTCTATCGCGACGGCCGCGTCGACGGGGAACCGGAACGCGTCGGTGTCGACGGTTTCCGGTGCGACCCCGTCCGGTGTACGGAGGACGTATCGCTTCCGGTCGATCCGGTCGGTGACCTCCAGACCCCTCCCGGTCGTCTCGAAGGTGACAGACCGGACCCCGTCGCCGGGTACCGGCATCGACGCCTCCGCGTGCATTCCGTCGAGCATTTCAGATAGCATATGTATGAACGACCGGGGTGAAAAAGCTATCGACGGATTCGGTGCCGCGACGACCGGGATTAATACCGGATTAATCGAGCGAGAGCCAGGCCGAGGAGACCGATCCGTCCCGGAGATGCCAGCGCTGGCGCGGTTCGTCACCGACCTCCGAGAGTTCGACCGTCCCGTCGAAGAGGGGCGAAAACTCCCGGGCGTATCGGTGGTCGATCCCCTCGTGGAGGTGAACGTGGACGATCCCCGACTTCCTCACCGCGATCCGCGAGAGCAGGTGGACGAACCGAAAGACGGTCTCTGGCGGCTCCGTGGCGAGCAGCGTGTCGAGCGAATCGAGACAGATCCGGAGTTCGGCGGGTTCGAGCCCGTTCGAGACGACCGCCAGTCGGTCGAGTTCGCGGGTGATCACCTCACCCAGGTCCCCCACATCGCCCTCCACGCGAACGGTGGGACAGGGAGCGATGCTGCGGGTCGAGGTCGTCACGACACCTCGTGTCCGTGGCTCGTAGAGCACCGCCCGAGCGGTATCCGTGACCGATCCCCTGGTGGATCGGGGAAGCCGTCGTTCGATCGACTCGTACCGGCCGTCGGTGAGGACGATCAGCCGGCGTCTGAGCTCCTCTTCGACGTCGCCGAGCACTCTGACCGAGAACCGTTCGTGGAGGTCGGTCGAGAGCCGTCCGACGACGAGGAGCGCACAGCCCTCCCGTTTGAGCGTCTGCAGCGCTCGCGTGAAGCGTATCACCTCCGCGGGCGTCGGCTCGTGGGTGGGCTCGCGAGCCATCTCTCACTGTATCATGTACCCCGACCGGATAAATATGTATGCCTTACGTGATAGGTCCGGTCCGGTAGGGTGAGCCTACACCCGGGTGAGCCACCGTTCCGGTCGGTCGAGTTCGGCACTCGTGGGGAGCGTCGCCGGCGAGTCCCAGACGGCGCTCGCGCCCGCGACGCCGCGCTCGTCGGCCACGGCCTCGAAGAACCGTTTTCCTCGCTCGTACTGTCTGCGTTTGATCCCGAGACCGAGCAGCCGCCGCATCAGCTGTGCGATCGGGCCGCCACCGCGCCGGCGCGCCTCGAGTTTCTCCCGCAGGTCGGTGTACTCCTCGTCGAACGCCCGGTCCATCACGAGTTCGGCGTAGCCCTCGACGGCGGTCATCGTCGTGTCGAGCTCCTCGAACGCCTCGCGGTCGAGTTCGCCGCGGGTGAGCGCGTCGACACCGCGTTCCATACGGGATTCGAGGTGTGCGGAGAGCCAGGGTGCCGCGCCGAACTCCGCGGCGTGTGCCACCTCGTGGAAGGCGATCCAGCGCCGGAACCGCTCGCCGTCGACGTCGAGTTCCTCCGCGGCGCGCACGATGTTCGGGTGGACGAAGTAGAGCGCGTGCTCGCGGTCGCCGTCCGCGAGCAGCAACGGGTCGTACTGGCCGAGGACGTTCTTGCCGAGAAACGAGAGCATGAGCGTCATCGTTCCGGTGTTGAGCACCCGCGCCGCGTCGGGGAAGACGGCGTCGCTCCGGGACTCGATCGGGCGCATCACTCGCCGGAACGTCGAGACGTTCGCGTCGATCCAGTGGTGACGGTTCTGGATCTCGATCCTGTCGGGGAGGTCGAAGGTGACCTCGCCGATCGCTCGGATGTTCGTCCGTGCGTCGCGCACGTCGGTACGGTAGCCCGAGACCTCTCTCTCCCCGAGGTCGATCGACCCCGGTGGCGTCGCCTCTCTCGCCGCGTCGCCGACGGCGTCCCAGTCGACGGGACCGGCACCCGACGCGCGCGAAATTGCCTGGAGACTGCGAAAAACGTTCACAGCTCGAATAGAGGCCGATCGGGGGAAAACCCTTCGGGGCTCCCTTGCCACTCAAGCCAGGGCTCGGCGATCGGTGCGCGAAAGCGGTGACGGCCCGGTCAGTCGGCGTACTCGGTCAACTCGACGTCGGTCTCCACGTCGTCGTCGTCCGAACCGGCGAGCTTCTTCGCGACGACCGCCAGCATGACCAGCACGACGAGCCCGACGAACAGCGCCATCCCACTGGAGTCGTCCTCCTCGGCTTCGGCGTCGGTCTCCTCCTCGGCGGCTTCGATCTCCGTCTCCGCGTCGGCCTCCTCCTCATCCTCATCGGATTCCTCGGTGCTCCCCTTACCGAAGATCCCGAGCTTCGAGCTACCCTCCTCGTCGCTCTCCGCTTCGGTCTCCTCGTCGCCCTCTTCGGCTTCGCTCTTCTTGCCGAAGAGGCCGAGCTTCGAGCCACTCCCTTCGGCTTCGCTCTCGGTCTCGTCCTCGCCGTCGGCCAGGAGGCTTCCGATCGATCCCTGTGGATTGAACTCGACGGTTTCGATGTTGAGCTCCAGCAGCGTTGTCTTCTTGTCTGCCATGTGCCTCAATGCGAGGACGTAGAACTTAGCCGTTCCGCCGGCTATCGAGGCGTTGATGACAGTCGAGACGAACGTCGAGCCATGGACGACGACCAGCGGGCCTTCCTCGACAGGCTCCTCACCACCCCCAGCCCCTCCGGGTTCGAGGCCGAGGGCCAGCGCGTCTGGACCGAGTACGTCTCCGCCTTCGCGGACGAATTGAGCGTCGACGCCTACGGCAACGCCGTCGCCCGTGTCGACGGAGGAGGGCCCGAGGTCGTGATCGCGGGCCACGCCGACCAGATCGGCTACATCGTCCGCCGGATCGACGACGACGGCTTCCTGCACGTCGGCCCGATCGGGGGATCGGACAAGACCGTCACGCGCGGGCAGTACGTGGAGGTTCACGCGAGCGGTGAGAGCGTCCCCGGGGTGATCGGTCAGGCTGCGATCCACCTGCGAGAGGACCACGAGGTCGACGAGATCCACGACGTCCGCGTGGACATCGGCGCGACGGACGACGACGAGGCGCGTGACCTCGTCGAGGTCGGGGATCCGGTCACCGTCCGCGCACGGGTCCAGGACCTCCACGGGTCGCGTCTCGCTGCGGTCGGCCTCGACGACCGTGTCGGGACCTGGGTCGCCGCAGAGGCGCTCCGCCGGGCGAGCGAGTGCGGGACCGAGACGACGGTGTGTGCGGTGAGCACCGTCCAGGAGGAGGTCGGACTCAGGGGTGCGCGGATGGTGGGCTTCGACCTCGATCCCGACGCGGTCGTCGCGGTCGACGTCACCCACGCGACCGACAGTCCCGACGCCCCGGGAAACCGCGGTGGCGACATCGAACTCGGCGGCGGGCCGGTCGTCGCGCGCGGGAGTACGAACCACCCGACGCTCGTCGAGGCCGTTCGCGAGGCAGCAGCGGAGGCGGAGATCCCGGTCCAGCTTCAGGCGACCGGCATCGGGACCGGAACCGACGCGGACGCCTTCGTCACGGAAAAAGGGGGGATCCCCGCCATGAACCTGGGTCTACCCAACCGGTATATGCACACACCGGTCGAGACGGTCGACCTGCGGGATCTGTGCGACGCCGCCGACCTGCTCGCCGCGTTCGTCGAACGTGCGCACGAGCGAGACGGCTTCGACCTCGGTCTGTAACGGCCTTCCGGTACAGTTAAGGGCGATTCACCTCCCCATCTTCGTATGAGCGGACGCCCCCTCGACGTCCTCGAAGCCTCGGTCGGCGAGGCCGTGACGGTCAGGCTCAAAGACGGAACCGAGTACGTCGGCACCCTCACGGGCTACGACCAGCACATGAACGTGGTGCTCGAAGACGACAACACAACCATTATACGCGGCGATAACGTCGTTTCGATCCACCCATGACCGACGGAAC
>SKWB01000226.1 GCA_007129135.1 Halococcaceae archaeon
CCGACTACCGCGCGATCCACCCCGCGTTCGGGACGATGGCCGACTGGGAGGAGCTGCGCGACGAACTGCACGACCGCGGGATACGGCTGATCATGGACCTCGTCGTGAACCACACCTCGGATGAGCACGGGTGGTTCCGGCGGTCGCGAGCGGGCGAGGAACCCTACGACGATTACTACGTCTGGCGGCCGGGCGAGCCCGACGAGCCGCCGAACAACTGGGAGGCCTTCTTCGGCGGCTCGGCGTGGACCTACGACGAGGCCCGCGGCGAGTGGTACCTCGGGCTGTTCACGCCCGAGCAACCGGATCTGAACTGGGAGAACCCGCAGGTTCGGGAGGAGGTCCACGAGGTCGTCCGCTTCTGGCTCGGGAAGGGGATCGACGGCTTCCGGATGGACGTGATCAACCTCGTCTCGAAGGCCGAGGGGTTGCCGGACGGCGACCCGGAGTCCCCGCTCGTCGGTGCCGAACACTTCGTCGACGGCCCGCGGATCCACGAGTACATGAACGAGCTCTCGACCGAGGGGTTCGGGGAGCGAGAGATCGTGGTCGTCGGGGAGTGCGTCGGGGCCGACCCCGAGACCGCACTCGACTACTGCGGCCGGAAGAGCGACGCGATGGACATGTGCATCGCGTTCGAGCACATGAACGTCGACCGGGACGACTCGCGCTGGGAGACCGTCGACTGGTCGCTCGACGACCTCAGGGAGGTGCTCGTCGACTGGCAGGAGACCCTCGGCGAGGAGGGGTGGAACTGCCTCTACCTGAACAACCACGACCAGCCGCGGGCGCTCTCGCGGTTCGGCGACGACACCGAGTACCGTCGCGAGTCGGCGACGATGCTAGCGACGCTGCTCCACGGCCACCGTGGGACGCCGTTCGTCTACCAGGGCGAGGAGATCGGCATGACGAACGCGCCGTTCGAGACGCCCGAAGCGCTGCGCGACGTCGAGGCGATCAACTTCGTCGAGGCGCGCCTGGAGGAAGGGGTGCCGTTCGAGGAACTCCGGGGGCTGCTCTCGGCACAGAGCCGGGACAACGCGCGGACGCCGATGCAGTGGAGCGACGACGAGGCTGCGGGGTTCACTGACGGGGAGCCCTGGATCGGCGTCAACCCGAACTACGGGGAGGTGAACGTCGAGCGCGAACGCGAGGCGGATCGATCGGTATTCCACTACTACCGGGCGCTGATCGAGCTCCGTCACCGCTCGGAGACGCTCGTCTACGGCGAGTTCGAGCCGCTGCTCCCCGACCACGAGGAGGTGTACGCGATCCGTCGGACGCTAAACGACGATCGGCTGGTCGTCGTCTGCAACGCCTTCGACGGCACGCCGACGGTCTCGCTCCCCGTGGAGGAGCGAGCCGACGCGGAGCTGCTGCTCTGTAACTACGCCGAGGGTGAGCCGAGGCTCGAAGACCTGTCGCTGCGTCCCTACGAGGCCCGGATCTACCGGTGAGAGAGACCGGATAGCCGGGTGCGGTTGGCGCGCGGTGGCGCTCGGAGCGGCCGCTCTCCGGTGTGAGTGAGTGGATCGTCGGGCCCGCGAGGATCGAATTTACTCTTCGTCGGCTTTTCGGCCGCGGCTCCACACGTTCGTAACACTCTCTCCGTTCGGCGGTCGGTGCGAGACGTCTTTCATCGTTTTCGCCATGCGTGGCACGTCGGAGCGAGTCACGGGTTAAATCCCTTCCGTCACTACCCTATATGGAACCTAGTATCATTCTAGGCCCCCGGGTCGGACCCTTTTTCCCATGGCCCCGCCGAGTTCGACCGAATGGCCCTCACGAAGCGGATCATCCCCTGTATCGACGTCGACCTGAACGAGGAGGGAGAGGCGGCCGTCTACACGGGCGTGAACTTCGAGAACCTGGAGTACACGGGCGACCCGGTGGAGATGGCACGGGCGTACAACGCCGCGGGCGCCGACGAGTTCGTCTTCCTCGACATCACCGCGAGCGCCGAGGGGCGGGCGACGATGCTCGATACCGTCTCGCGGGTCGCGGACGAGGTGTTCATCCCGCTCACCGTCGGCGGCGGGATCAGGACCAGAGCCGACATCAAAGAGACCCTGCGAGCGGGTGCCGACAAGGTCTCGATCAACACCGCTGCCCTCGAACGTCCGGAGCTCGTGGAGGAGGGAGCGGCGGCCTTCGGCAACCAGTGTATCGTCATCTCGGTCGACGCCCGCCGCCGGTTCGACGGGGAGGGCGAACAGTACGAGCGGGTCGGAGGGGAGTCCTGCTGGTTCGAGTGTACCGTGAAAGGCGGTCGCGAGGGAACGGGCGTCGACGTGATCGAGTGGGCGCGGGAGGCGGAGTCACGCGGGGCGGGGGAGCTGTTCGTCAACTCGATCGACACGGACGGGACGAAAGACGGCTACGACATCCCGCTCACGAGGGCGGTCTGTGACGCGGTCTCGACGCCGGTGATCGCGTCGTCGGGCTGTGGCGGCCCCGAACACATGCGCGAGGCGTTCGTCGACGCGGGTGCGGACGCCGCGCTCGCCGCCTCTATCTTTCACTTCGGCGAGTACTCGATCGAGGAGGTCAAAGCCTACCTCGACGAGAACGGCGTCCCGGTCCGGCTCTGAACCGTCCGGTCCTCTGCAACTACATGCCGCCGTGGTCGTGAAGCGCCCTGCGACCGCGCCGGCGAACAGTGGTGGGTGTCCGTATCAGGCCTGTGCGACGGCGAAGGCGTCCCTGAACTCCTCGATGTGGTCCTGGATCGCGATGGTCGCCTCCGAGAGCGCGTCGAGCGGATCGATATCCGGGTCGGTCTTCAGGATGAGGACGGGGTCGGTCTGGCCGCCGGACTGCTCCGGGTTCACGTCGTAGGTCGCCGCCGCGACGCCCTCGGTGTCGAGCAAGGTCCCTTTGAGGACGTTCATGAACGTGTGATCCTCGCCGCCGATCTCGAGTTCGAGATAGCCCTCCTCCCGCGAGAGCACGCGTAGGTCCATGGCGGGAGTTGGCCGGTCGTGCGTTTGAAGCTTACGTTGGCTCCGCCCAGCGGCGACAACGATAACCGCGCTCGCTTCCAGATGCCTCGTATGGTTCCCGAGGCGGCCGCCGAACTCGCCTGGCGCGGGCTCGTGGTGGCCGCGGTCGTGGGCTCGCTCTGGGCGCTCTCGCGGCTCGCGTCGGTCGACGTCGGTTCGCGGCTCCGCTCGCGGTTCGTGATGGGCGTGCCGTGGGGGACGCTCGTCTCGCTGTCGGGCGTCCTCCTGGTCTACCTCCTCGTTCAGGGGGGGCTCTGGCACTGGCACCGGCCGGTCGTCGGCGCGTTCACCGCCGTCTCGCTCTTCTACCCGACCGGCTGGTTCTTCGCCGGCTTCGCCCACTCCAGCCCCTCCCATCTCGTCAACAACCTCACCTCCGCGCTGGTCTTCGCCCCGCTCGCGGAGTACGTCTTCTCACACTACCCGCGAAGGCGCGGGGGGCGGACGTTCGCCACCCCGTGGACGAACCCCTACGTCAGAGCGTTCGTCGTCTTCCCCGCCGGCGTCTTCGCCGTCGGCCTCGCGACAGCACTCTTCTCCTGGGGCCCGGTGATCGGCTTCTCGGGCGTGGTGTTCGCGTTCGTCGGCTTCGCGCTCGTCCGCTACCCGCTTCTCACCGTCGTCGCGCTCACCGCGCGCGGGGCCGTCCGGGTGGTGATGGACGCGCTCAGCGATCCCGTCACCGTCGCGGAGACCGCGGTCGTCGTCTCGCGGCCCTCGTGGTACGGCGTCGCGGTGCAGGGCCACGCGCTCGGGCTGTTCCTCGGCGTCTTACTGGGGGTCGCGCTCCTCCGCCGTCGGGGGGTCGCGCCCGACCCGATCCGGCTCTGGGTGGGCTCGCTGGTGATCGCCTCCTCGCTCTCGCTGTGGGCGCTCTGGTGGATCCTCGACGCGGAGTCGTTCGTCCTCTTCCGCGCGCTCGGCGTCGCGCTCGTGCTCTGTGTCGCGCTCGTTGTAACCGCGGCCACGGTGACGGACGACCGAGGACGGTTCACCGCTGGCCGGGTCGCCGTGGTGCTGCTCTGTCTCTCGCTGGTCGGGATGGGGGCGTTCAGCACCCTCCTGAACGCGAACGTGATCGACCCGGTGGAACGCGGCGGGGTCGAAGCCGGCGACTACCTCGTCTTCTACGACGAGGGGATCGAGAACCGGATGGTGAACGTCGTTCCGATCGAGGGGCTCGGGCTCTCGACGAACGTCACCACCAGCGGGGTGATCGTCGCGAGCGAGGAGCGACAGCTCTGGCGCGAGAAGGTGACCCAGCGGGAGCTACAGACCTACGGCGAGGTCACGTTCCGCGTCGGCGGGGTCGGCTGGAGCGAACCGGTCACGGTCACGAGGGAGGGCTACTCGGTGAACGGAAACGACTCCGTCTACCAGGTCTGGATCGACGACGACGGGGGGAAGACCCTCGCCTACGAGTCCGATCCAGCGACGGCCGAGCCGATCGTCGCCGGCCACACGGTAGGGGTCGTCTCGGACGAGGACGAGTTCTACGCCGAGGTCTCCGGACCCGACGGCACGGAGCGAGTCCCGGTCCCGAAGGAGAACGCGACGATCCCTGCGGGCGGGATCGAGCTCGTAGGAGAGGACGATCGGGTGCTCGCGGTCGCCGACGGCACTGAGGTCGAGGTGATGGCCGAGGAGCGTTATCGCGAGCTCCCCGACCACTGAACCCGGAAACACTCGGCGTCGATCGCCCGCCGCTGCTCGGTGTGGAACTCGAACTGGCGGTCGACCTCGAACGAGAGCGCGTAGGCGTGGGTGACCTCCCCACCCAGATCCGCGGCGTAGGACCCGACGAACGCCCGGCTCCCGGCGTTGTGGATCGAGTAGGAGACGCGAGCGATCTCCGCTGCCGCCGCCAGAAACGGTCTATCTGCGCCTTCTGACCCCGTCTGCGCGCCGAACGGCGGGTTCGCGAGGACGGTGACGCCCTCGAGACGGAGCGGCGCGTTCCTCACGTCGGCACGCAGCCAGTCGACCTCGGTGTCCGCACCGACGAGGCGCTCGTTCTCCCTCGCGGTCGCGAGCGCGCCCGGATCGATCTCGACGCCGATCACGCGACTCGCCCCCGCGAGCGCCGCACCGATGGCGAGCATCCCGGTTCCGGTGCCGAGGTCGACCACCGTACCCTCCAGATCGCCGGTCAGGTCCGCGAGATGCACCAGATGTGCCGCGATCTCGGCGGGCGTCGGGTACTGTTCGAGCGTGACGTCGGGGTCGGAGAAGCCGGAGAGCGCCGAGAGCGTGCGTTCGAGCGAGCGTTTCGACATCCGAATGGGGTTCGGTCTCGACGGGTAAAACGGATCGCCTAGTCGTCGGAGGGCTGCGGGAGCTCCTCGAGCTTCGGGGGGAACGTCGACTTCGACCACTCGACGGTGAACTCGTGGCCCTCACCGGCCACCGGCAGCAGCCGGCCGTGGAGGTGGTCTCCGTCCTCGCGGAGGACGTCGAGTTGGAGCGCCTCGCCGGTCTCCCAGCACCGCTCGATCCGTCGGGCGTCCCCGCCCGTCACGCTCTCGAGCGTGCTGGTGCCCTCGACACCCTCTCGGATCGTGAGCACCGCGCTCTCCGGGACGAGCCGCTCGTCGAAGGGGCCACGTCCGTTCCGCGCCCGGAACTCGATCCTGATCCCGTCGTCCGCCGTGTCGAACCGCTCTTCGATCGTCCACATATACGAGTAGAGAGGAAACGCACAGGTAAAAATCTCGTGGCCACCGGAGCAAGTGTCTGATTAATCGGTACGGATCGGCGTCGGTCCACACGTGTGGGGATCGAGAGCGTCCGGTCGTCCGATGGGCTCGGTTCGGCCCTCGCTACAGGGCGATCGGTCCATCGAGGTCGAGGCTGATACCCTCGCGGCGGGCGCGCTCGGCGCAGGCTTCGAGCGCCGGGCGCACCTTCGTCTCGTCGGCGATCTCCTCGACTTCGACTGTCAGCGTCCCGGCACCCAGAAACGCGGCCGCCCGGACGTGTTCTCTGACCCGATCGACCTCCCGCTGTGTCGAGAGCGAACAGTCCTCGCCGAAGCACGCCGACACCGTGAGGCGGGCGGGGACGAGCGACTCGGCGGCGAGTTCGTACTTCAGCTCGCGGAGGTACTCCGGGGCGGTCGAGTGGAGGTCGCTCCCGCGGAGGCGGACCGGCGTCGCCTCCTCCGGCCGACAGCGGTCGATGATGGGGCCGTGTGTCGTGCTCATACGGCGCCATACTCGTTACGCATACAAAAACGTTTCTCAATGCTCACCAGTAATACTCCGAACGGCGTGGACTAATGTGAATCGGCCGCGAGAGGGGGATATGGCCGAGCTCGATCCACAGGCGGCAGCGCTGCTCGAAACCGTCGAGGCCATGGGTGAGCCTCCGACGCACGCTCTCTCGGTCGAGAGCGCGCGCGAGCGCCTCAGGGGGCTGTTCGCCGACGCCTCACGCGAGGAGGTCGACCGAGTCGAGGACGTCTCGATCGGCGGTCCCGCCGGAGCGATCCCCGTCCGGCTCTACGCACCCGCGGGAGAGGGCCATCCGCTGGTCGTCTACCTCCACGGCGGCGGCTGGACCGTCGGCGACCTCGAGACGTACGACCCGCTCTGCCGGGCGCTTTCGAACGCCACGGGATGTGCGGTGCTCTCGGTGGAGTACCGACTCGCCCCCGAACACCCGTTTCCCGCCGCCGTGGAGGACGCCTACGCCGCCGTCGAGTGGGCGACCGAGTTCGGCGGACGGATCAACTGCGATCCGGAGCGGGTGGCGGTCGCTGGCGACAGCGCGGGCGGGAACCTCTCGGCGGCGGTGACGCTGCTCGCACGCGACCGGGGTGGCCCTGCACTCGAGCACCAGGCCCTGCTCTACCCCGCGGTAGCCGCGCCGGAGATCCACGAGTTCGAGAGCCACGAGGAGAACGCCGAGGGCTACCTCCTCGAGGCCGAGAGCGCCCGGTGGTACTACGAGAAGTATCTCCCGGACCCGCTCGATCGGCGAAACGAGTACGCCGCCCCGCTGCTCGCACGCGACCTCTCGGGGCTCCCCCCTGCGACGGTAGTCACCGCGGGGTTCGACCCGCTCCGGGACGAGGGAGAGGCCTACGCCGTTCGGTTGCGAGAGGCGGGAGTGCCCGTCGAGCACCACTCCTACGGGGGGATGATCCACGGCTTCGTGAGCTTCCTCGACCAGTTCGACGCCGCCCACGACGCCCTCGGAACGGTCGCCCGAGAGCTACGACGGGCGTTCGACCTCCCGGAGGACCGGGCAGACGAAGGGTGATAGCGTTCACTCGGCCGACGTCGGATCCGCCTCGGCTACGTCGCGAACGGTGAGGAGGGCAACTCCTCGAGACCCACGGGGAAGGAGGCGGTCCCGACCCACCGGTCTGCCTGCTCCGGGTCTTCCCGCCGACGGGCCCGTAACCGACGCATCGACGGCCGGTCCCAGTCCTCGAACCGCGAGCCACTCCAGTCGACCACGTATACCCCCGTTTTCGCTCGTCTCTCTCCGCGTCGTACTCCCGGAGGGCGTCGTCCACGGGCGACAGAGCCGAGAAACCCGCGTCGAGCGCCCCCGCCAGCGGCTCCGCGTCGCAGAAGGCATCGGAGATACCGTGACCGGTGAGCGGCTCCATACAGATCCCGGGCTCGCCGACGAGCACTCAGCCAGGGCCCAACGGCTCGCGGAAGCGGTTGGGAACGGCCATCCCCAGGGAGGGTTCTTCGGAATCGCGACCCCGGATGCCGCCGGCGAACCCGTGGATGGTGGGGATCGAGTGACGAACCGGTGGTGACGCCAGTGCCAGTCGAGGCCGTCGACCGGGAGGGCCGACCGGTCGGAGTCGTAGAGGGCTTGCGGGAGGACGTCGTCGGATCGGTCCCTGAGGGGAGCCGGAGGTGATTTACCCGCGGGTCGTCACCGACTGTCATGGACTGTCCGCGCTGTGGGAGGGTGCTCTCGCGGCTGTGCCTCGAGGGACGCGAGGCGCTCGTCTGTGATGGGTGTGGGTACGCCGACCTGGAGGTCGACCAGCGGGGAGAGCGGGTAGAAGCGGAGTCGTGGGCCGAAGCGATCGAACGGTTCAGGGCGGGGACCTGATTCAGTCGTTGGAGGGGGCTTCCGCCTCTGGTTCCTCTTCCTCGCCGACGCTCTCGTACTCGCCCATCTGTTCCTCGTCGGATCGTGCCGCCACGAGCGCGCCGCTCGCGACACTGTAGAGCGGTTCGCGCGCCCGCTCGACGTGGCTGATCGAGAACGGGATCGACGCCTTCTCCAGGTGGTCCTCGAAGAGCACGTCGAACCCTCTGGGGCTCGAGGTCCCGCCCGTGACGACGACCGGAACCTCGAGACCCTCCTCGACGTCCTCGTCGTTCACCTCGCGCGAGATGTGTTCGATGACGTAGTCCAGCAGGTTCTCGTAGTAGATCGCCAGTGCGCCCTCGACACCGCCGATGTCGGTCCGGAAGTCGAGTTCGAAGCCCTCCTCCTTGATCGAGGTGACCTTGTCCACCGGCGTGCCGGTCGCCTGGGCTGCCTGCTCGTCGATCCAGTCGCCGCCGCGAGCGACGGAGAACGTCATCACGGGGACGGCGTAGTAGGCGAGACAGACGTTGGTCATGCCCGCGCCGAAGCTGATCCCGAGCCCCGTGAAGTCGTTGTCCGCGAGTTCCGAGTAGATCACGGCCATCGCCTCGTTGATCGGCTCCGGGCTGTAGCCCAGGTCGCCGAGGAACGACTGGACGGTCTTCTCGTGGTAGAGCGTCGAGAGCTCGGAGTCGATCGGGTCCGCGGGGCTCGAGAAGTAGAGCTTCTCGCCCGGTTTGGCGGGTTCGCCGACGACCTGTTCGGTGATCAGTTTGATCATCGGGATCGCCGATCGCTCGCTCGAGGAGAGGATCCCGTGGTGCATCGGCCGGCGCGTCTCGCGGTTGAAGACGTTCGCGAAGGTGAGCGCGTCGTCGCCGACGACGTACACCCGATCGTCCTTTCGGATGTGGAGCACGTCGCTGCGCGAGAGCATCTGTTCGGCCATGTCGCTGTAGTCGATCTCGACGAACGAGTTGCGTTGTTGGACGAACAGCGTGTCCTCTCCGTCCTGTTTCGCCGAGAGCAGGTTCATCGTGCCGACGTCGAGTCCTTTGGCCATGCTGCGAGTCAAACACCTATTGATAATAAATCTTCTTGCTACAGAAGAAATATCTGTTTTACGGGAAGAGCGCCCGGAGTCGGTTCACGATCCGAGCGACCGGTGAGGGCTCCGCCGTCGCGAGCGCCTCCGCCCGTTTTCGCTCCCGGAGTTCGGTCAGCGCGCTCGCCTGTCTCTCCGTACCCCCGCCGCTCGCGGACTTCGTCCGTCCACCTTGGAGGCCACGGAGGCTCGCGACGGCGTCGTCGACACCGGCACCCGACGAGCGGGTCGCGGGGGCCTCCACCTCTTCGAGGTTCGACCGCTCGATGCCCGACTCGTCGTCGGTGAGCCGGAGTCGTTTCGTCTCCCGGCGGGCGACGCCGCCCCACGAGAGGTCGACGCCGGACATCGCGCTCTCGATGTCACGGGCGACCCGTTCGTCGCTCACCTCCTCGGTCTCCGCGGATTCGCTCGTCTCTGGGCGTACGCGCTCGAGGTGGTGGGCAACGAGCGCGGCACCGGTCGCCGCGACCACGACCGCGAGACCGACCGAGTAGAGCGCGATCCCGTGGGCGCTGTAGTCCGCCTGCCCCGAGACGTTCCAGTTGCTCGGGTAGGCCGCGACGAACACCGCGAGGGCGAGCAGACAGACCGCGAGGCCGCCGCCCGCGGCGTAGAGCGCCCTCCGGTCGACCGGGAGGAGCACGACGACCGAGAGCATGAGCGAGGGGAGCCCGACCAACGCGAGGACGACCGCGATCCCCCTGAGGTTCCAGAAGAGTCCCGTACCGCGTTCGACGCCCGCGCTCGCGAGGAAGACCGTGAGGCCCAGCACGCCCACGGCGAGCGCCCCGAAGAAGAGCGCGAAGCCGGCGTAGACGTCGGTTCTGTCGTCGGGTTCGCCGACGTACCGACCGTACAGCTCGAACAGCCGTGATTCGAGGCGATCCGTCGAGGTCATTACGGAGTCGATGCCAGCGCTCGTATCAATATCTTTGGGCTAGATCGGCGGAGCCGTGTCGGATGCAGTTCGACGGATCCGGACGAGGAGTGCGAAGAGGCCGAGAACGAGGGTCGCAAGCAAGACGGTGAGCCCGAGCAGATCGCCGCTCGCGACGCGACCGAGCAGTTCCGCTCTCGACAGCGCGACGACTGTCAGCCACGCCGTGAGGAGCGCGACCGTGGTCACGAGCGCTATGACGCTGACTCGTCTCGGACCGAGGACCCGACCGCCGAGCGCGAGTCCAGCACCGATCAGCAGTATCGACCCGGTGAAAACCGCGAGGAGTTCGATCGACGCGAACGGGCCGATCAGGAATCGACGCCACCGTGAGAGCGATACCGAAGACCAGCGCTGCGAGCGCGTAGACGAGACCGTCGGTCACCGACGGCCTGCCCGACGCCGAGTGGGTACCCATGAGATCCCTTCAGACCCCATATATAAATTCTTCTTCAGGTGCCGATCCCGCTCACCAGGTCCCGTGGAACGTGTCGAACTCCAGCGACTCGAGGGGCTCGTTCCCGACGGCGATCTCGTACTCGCCGGGGGTGAGCATCGGCTTGTGGAACCGGGGGCCGTCGTCGGTCGTGATCCGGGGACAGCCCGTGTTCACGAAGGCGTCCATCTTGAAGTTCAGCAGCCTGTCGGGGGTGATCTCGTCCATCGTGATCAGGTAGGCGTTCTCGTTCTCCTCGACGATCTTTTCGGCGATGTCCCACCGCCCCTGCCCGATCTTCGTACAGAAGATGACCCCCCACTTCTCCGCGCTCATCGCGCGGTGCACCGCACCGTAGCGCTGTTTGAGGAACTTCTCCGTGTCCGCCACCGTCACGACGTTGTTCACCGGGTCGGCGATCACGACGTGTTTCTCGGGGTGTTCCATCGCGAGTCCGAGTGGGTGGAACTTCCCGCCGCCGACGTAGAGCACCTGGTCGGCCGGGATGTCCGCGCTCGCGTAGTTACAGCCCAGGACCTGCCCCTCGTGGGTGAGCCGGTCGTCGCCCCGACGGGTGTGGACGGTGTAGCCTTCCCGCTCGAGGTGTGTGCGCATCTCCGAGAAGCGGTTCATGTGCTGGGCGGTCGTCACGAGGCCCACGTCTGGGTCCTCTCCCGGGTCGCTCAGTTCGGCGACCGCCTCGTCGATGATCGGGGCGACCTCGACGTTCGAGAAGAGCGGGACGTAGATGATCTTCTCGGACTCCTTCATCGGGCTGTGGCCGAAGTGGACGAAGACGTCCGTCCGGCGCATCAGGTAGGTGTCGAGGTCACAGGCGCCGTAACACGGCTGGCCGGAGATGAGGACTCGCACCCCCTCGGGGAGCAGTTCCCGGAGGTCGTCGGCGACCTTCGGGCCACGGCGTTTCAGCCCCTCGGGGAACTGGAGGCCGACCTTCTCCGCGTCGCGTTCGGCGACCGCCTCGACGATCCGATCGAGTTCGTAGTCCCACTCCCGGTCGTGTTTCAGCGCCATCCCGGTGTTGCGGAGGTCACCGGGGGAGAACTCGGACTGCTGGCTCATTGGGTGGACAACCGGCCCGGAGCGATAAAACGGCGGCGTTTCTTCGGTCACCTTCACGTTCGAAGGGGAACGACGGTGCGTTAGCAATCAATCGAGCGGCGAGGGGACTTTCCGTCCACCACCGAACGAGCCTCGATGGGTAGTGGGAACTTATACCGGAGGAGTCCGACACGCGGATATGGCCGAAAGCGCACGCAACCCGGTCACGTCGGCTGAGACGGCGTTTGCAGTCCTCGGTGGTCTGAAGGAGCTGGACGGTGCCGGTGTCACCGAACTGGCGGCCCACCTGGGAGTCCCGAAGAGCACGGCAGACAGTCACCTGAGTACGCTCGAGCGGGAGGAGTACGTCGTCGAAGAGGACGGCGTCTACCGTATCGGGATGCGGTTTCTCGAGTACGGCGGCTATGCCCGGGGACGGACCGAACTGTACGAGGTCGCGAAACCGGAGGTCGACCGCCTCGCAGCCGACACCGGAAATCTAGTCAACCTGATGATCGAGGAACACGGGTGGGGAGTGCATCTGTACCGCGGGGAGGGCGACTGCGCGGTTCACTCGATCAGCCACGTCGGGACCCGTGTCCACCTCCACCTGACCGCGATGGGCAAGGCGATCCTCGCGCATATGTCCCCAGAGCGTGTCGAGACGATACTCGAGACCAAGGGCCTTCCTGACGTGACGTCGCGGACCGTGACCGACCGACGAGCGCTACGTGCGGAGCTCGAAGCGATACGCGAGCGTGGCCACGCGATCGACGACGAGGAGTTCGTGACGGGTCTTCGGTGTGTCGGTGTCCCTATCTTCGATAGCTCGGGAAGCGTGGTAGCCGCGGTGAGCGTTGCGGGGCCGACACACCGGTTCAAGCGGGAGTACCTCGACACCGAAATGCCGACCAAACTGAAGGAGACGGCGAACGTGATCGAACTCAACCTGACGTACTCCTGACCGGTGGAGCCGTCTGCGCGTCGCGACTCGGCCGTCCCGGTTCCACGAGCTCACGGGGTGCCCCCGACAGTCGCGGTGGGCGGTACCGTAGCGTTGAAACGACTTCCCCACTAACGGCGTGTATGAGCATCGAAACCGCGAGCGTCGAAACGCTCGGACGCGAACTCGGCGAGACGATCCGCGACCTCCCGGAGTACGAGGCGTTCGAGGAGGCGAAGGCCGCGGTCGAGGGGAGCCCCGAGGCCCAACAGAAGATCCGCGAGTTCGAGGGCCAGCGCGAGGAGTTCATGCTCGCCCGCCAGATCGGCGAGGCGACCCAGGAGGACCTGATGGAGCTCCAGCGGAGCCAGCAGGAGCTCCACCAGCTCCCCGCGATGGCCGAGTACCTGGAGGCCCAGAACCGCCTCGACGCCCGGCTCGAGGCGGTCAACGAGGCGATCAGCGAGCCGCTCTCGGTGGACTTCGGCGAGCAGGCCGGCGGCTGCTGTCAGGACTGATCGGTACCCTTAGGGAGCTCTCCGCCGCAGTCGGGGCTATGACGGGAACTGACTGGGGTGACTGGCTCCCGGCGGAGATCGCGGAGGCGGCCCCCGAAGGGGTCTCGCTCTGGTATCTCGGCTGTAACGGCGTTACGCTCAAGGCCGCAGACGGCACGACGCTCTTCATCGACCCGTATCTCGGGACGGGCGACCCGCCGCGGACGGTCCGGATGATACCGGTCCCGTTCGACCCGGAGGACGTCAGGGAGGCCGACGCGGTCCTCTGCACGCACGAGCACACCGACCACGTCCACGGCCCCTCACAGGCACCGATCCTCGCGACCACCGGGGCCACGTTCTACGCGCCGGAGGACTCGCTCTCGGTCACCGAGGAGGAGTCCTGGACGAAGGAGTGGGACGTGAGCGAGGACCGACTCGTGGAGGTGACCGAGGGCGAGACGCTCGAGATCGGAGCGTTCACCGTCCACGTCGAGCCGGCGAACGACCCGGACGCGACCCACCCCGTGAGCTACGTCATCGAGCACGAGGCGGGCACCTTCTTCCACGCCGGCGACGCTCGGCCGGGCGAGCCCTTCGAGAGGGTGGGCGACCGGTACGAGATCGACCTCGCCGTGCTCGCGTTCGGCACCGTCGGTACGATCCCCGATAAGGAGTCGGGTGAACCCGTCAGGACGCGGTGGTACAGCGACGAGAACATGGTGATCGAGGCGGCGAACCAGCTCGAACTCGATCGACTCCTCCCGACCCACTGGGACATGTGGAAGGGGCTCACCGCGGACCCGACGGTCCTCCACCGACACGCGGGGAGCTTCCCGTACCCCGAGAGCCTCGAAATCGCGGAGATCGGTGACCGGATCGAGCTGTAACATACCCGATTGACTTATGCTTTAGGAACGAGAGTATCGGGTATGAGTCAGGAGGTAGACGAGTACGAGCGGCTCACGGTCGAGGAAGCGGGTGTGACGGTAGAGAAACGGTTCGAGCCGGAGGCCTTCGCGGTCCCGACGATCACGTTCACGATCGACTCCGACCGCGAGGATCCGGCGACGATCAGGCTGATCGACGAGGTGCCGGAGTCGTTCCCGATCGAGAAGGTCGGCTTCCACCCCGAGTACGAGAGCGAGTGCTGGTCGGCCTACCAGGACAGCCGGGTCGCCTTCGAACGCACGCTGGAGGCCGGCGAGTTCGTCTCGACGGTCTACGCCATCCGGATCGACGACCCCGAGGAGGCACGACCCTTCATGACCGCGCCGTCGCTCGACGTCGAAGCGGGTAGCGTCACCATGGAACCCGAGGACGCGCTCGTCTCCGAGGAGACCACGGCCGTCGTCAGGGAGTTCATCGACGGATCGCGCGAGTCAGTTCCCGGTCTCGAAGACGAGGAGGGCGACTCGCTCGACGACCGTCTCGCGGCGGTAGAGGGTGGAGGGCCCGAACCAGCAATCGACGACGAGCTCGACGGTGGGTTCGAAGAGCCCGCCCACCGTGAGGAACCCCTCGCCGACGAGCCGGAAGCGGAGAACGAGGAGGCGGCGCCGTCCGTCGACGCGGAGCCGGCGACCGTCGCGAGCCTCGCGGCGGAGATACGGAGTGGCTCCGTCTCGGAGGAAGACCTCGCGGTCCTCCGGGAGGCGATCGAGCCACAGAACGGCTCTTCGAGTTCCGAGGCCCAGATCGACCACCTACAGGCGCGCGTGAGCGAGCTCGACGCTTACACGGACGCGTTCTCGGCGTTCCTCGACGAGAACGGAACCGGTGAGGAACTCCTAGAGCAGTCGAGAGAGCGCCACGAGTCGGTCGAAGAGAGCCTCCGAGAGCTCGAATCGAGGGTCGAGACGCTCTCCGACCTCGAGGCTGAGATCGAGGGGGTCGCGGAGAGCGTCGACGACCTCGAGGCACCGATCGACGAGCTCCGGGGGAAGCTCGTCGGCGTCAGAAGCGACGTCGCAGCCATGGAGGAGGACCTCGATGAGCTGGACGCCGACCTCCCGGAGCGGATCGCCGCCGTCCGCGTGGACGTCGAGGAGGTCCAGGAGTCCGTCGAGGAGATCGAGAGCTGGCGCGACCAACTCGGTGAGATGTTCGTCAAGTGATCTAGCCGGACAATCTATAACGGTTAGAACGAATTGTAGTAATCTTCTGTCTATGTCGAGTTCATAAAGGGTTTTATAGTACTGTGATAGGAAGTTCACTCTAAATAGTTCTGTCTGTACGATCGATCCGACCGAGGAGGTCGACGATAGAACAGGCCGTCTCGTGAACGACCACGGGGTTACACTCGAACTCCGAGATCCCCGGGTGGCGCGAGGCGAGCGCTCCGAGACGGGTCACGATGTCGACGAACGCCTCGCGGTCGTAGCGTTCGGCGCTCCGGGGGGCGTCGAGCGCGATACCGAGTCCGGTTTCGGTGAGCGCACGCTCCACGTCAGATCCGGTGACCGGTGGGACGACGACCGCCGCATCTGCCGTGTGTTCGACCGCGACCCCACCGGAGCCGATGGTGAGCACGACCCCGAACCCCGCCTCGCGAGTGAGGCCGACGACCGCCTCGACACCCGAGTCGGCCATCGGCTGGACGAGCACGTCCGGCCGGTGGATCGACCCCTCGGCGGCGCGTGCGTTCTCGACCACGCGGTCGAACCCCTCCCGGATCGCTCGCTCGCCCTCGAGGCCGAGGGCGACCGCCCCGGCGTCGCTTCTGTGTGAGAGCGCCGGATCGTCGACTTTGAGTGCGACCGGCCCGCCGATCCGCTCGGCGGCGGCGACGGCCTCATCCGCCGACTGGACGACGCTCGTCTCGACGGGTTCGATCCCGACGGATCGGAGGAGCGAAGCGGCCTCGGTCCACCGCAGGGGCCGGTCCCGCGGGAGGTCGGGGTCCAGGGGGCTCGCGGGGTCCGCTCTCGCGACGGTCTCCACACGACGACTCGCCCGCTCCCGTCGGGGGCCTGCCCCGACCAGCGACGCGAGGGCGTCGAGACACCGACCGGGATCGGCGTAGAGCGGTGCAGCCTCGGCGACCCGGTCGAACGGCTCGATACCGCGCTCGTCGGGCGTCCTGCGCCCGGTCCAGAGGACGAAAACGGGCTTCTCCGCGCGATCGACGACCGACACCAGGTCGTCGGCGATCCGCTCCGCGCGGTCGTCGACCGCCGAGAGCCCGATCGCGAAGACGTAGGCGTCGAACGAGTCGTCCGCGAAGAGGACGTCGGCGATCTCGGGCAGGGCGTCCGCGCCGTACCCGCGGATGTCCGCCGGGTTGCCGAAGCCGTCGTAGGTGAGCAGTCCGTCGATCCCCGCGAGCGCGCGCTGACCGCTCTCGTCGATCGGTGGCAACGAGAGGTCGCGAGCACTCGCCATGTCCGCGAGGAGGCTTCCGAGGCCGCCGCTGGTCGAGGCGATACAGACCCGGTTCGTCTCCGGGGCGTCGTAGCTGGCGTGGGCCTTCGCCCGAGCCAGTAGATCGGGGACGTCCTCGACGCGCTCGACGCCCGCCTGCCGAAAGGCGGCCGCCCAGGCATCGTCGCTCCCCGTGATCGAACCCGTGTGCGAGACGGACGCGGCGGCCGCCGCCTCGCTCCGACCCACCTTCACGACGATCACGGGCGTCCCGGCCGCGACCGCCTCGCTCGCCGCCCGCACGAACGCGTGCGGGTCCTCCACGCCCTCGACGTAGAGACAGAGTACGTCCGTCACCTCGCGCTCGGCGAGATAGGAGACGTACTCGGGGAGCGAGAGGTCCGCCTCGTTGCCCGTCGAGACGACGTGTGAGAAGTGGAGCCGTTCGTCCGCACCGCGCTCGAAGAAGGTGGTGAAAGCGAGCGCGCCCGACTGGCTCACCAGACCCACCGACCCGGGCTCCGGCTTCCGTGAGCAGGTGCTCGTGAGCACCACCCCCTCGCCCGCGTTCGCCACCCCGATACAGTTCGGCCCGCAGATCCGCACGCCCGTCTCGGCCGCGACCTCGGCGAGCGCCGCTTCGAGCCGCTCGCCCTCCTCGTCGGCCTCGGCGAACCCCGCCGAGAGCACCAGCGCGGCCGATACGCCGCGCTCGCCCGCAGATCGCGCGACCGAGACGACGTACTCCCGTGGGATCGAGATCACCGCGAGGTCGACCGTTTCCGGAAGCTCCTCGATCGAGTCGTAACACCGCCGCCCCCACGCCTCCTCGCGACTGGGGTTGATGAGGAAGAGGTCGCCGGCGAACCCGTACTCGAGACAGTTCTCCACCAGCTGTGAGGAGTACCACGAGTCGGGGCTCGCGCCCACGACGGCGATCGACTCCGGCGAGAAGAGCGCGTCCAGCGCGTCCCGTTCCGTCATACTCCGTCTGGGGGACACCGGCACGTAAACGTTGACGTGGGGAAGCGGCTCTAGAGCGACGCCGCCAGCGTCTCGATCGGGTGGGGCGGCACCTCGCCGTACTCGTCGCCGATCTGTGTCCGACACGAGGTCCCGGGGGCGACGACGCGCCCACCGCTCGCGTCGATCTGCGAGAAGAGGATCCGACCGATCGCCTGGCTCATCGCGTAGTGTTCGGCCTCGTACCCGAACGATCCGGCCATCCCGCAGCAGCCGCTGTCGAGGACGTCGACCTCGAAGCCCGCCTTCGTGAGGACGGCTGCCGTGTGGTGGTCCTTGGCCGTCGCCTTCTGGTGGCAGTGGCCGTGGTAGGTGAGGCGCTCACCGGTGCCGTCGGGGACCTCCAGTCCGAACGTGTCTATGTACTCCATCACCCCGTAGGTGTTCTCGCTCACCAGGTCGACGAACCGACCCGAGAGCAGGTCGCGGTAGTCCGACTGGAACATCACCGCATCGCTCGGCTCCGCCACGACGACGTCCCACCCCTCCTCGATCAGCGGGGCGAGCGCGGTCACGTTCTCGGTCGCGAGCTCTCCCGCCACGTCGAGAAAGCCCTTCGAGAACGCCGCGCGGCCGCTGTCGGCGATCTCCTCGGGGATCTCGACGTGGACGCCCGCGTTCTCGAGCACGCGGACCGCGGCCCGTCCGACCTCCGGGTGGACGTGGTTCGTGTAGCTGTCGGGGACGAGCAGCGCCCGCCGGTCGGCCTCGACGGAGGGGACCGACGACCCGTCGCGCGCCTCGAACCAGTCGACGAGCGTCTCGCGCTGGAACTCCGGGAGCGAGCGCTCTCGGGCGATCCCCATCGTCTTCTCCGCGAGCAGCCCCGATCCGGGCAGCGACGTGAGGAGGTTCGACACCGGCGCGGTGGCGCTCGCGAGCGGGGCGAGCCGGTCGAAGTTCGCGAACAGCTTCGAGCGGGCCTCGGCCCCGTTTCGTCGGTGGTACTCGTGGGTCACCTCGGCCTTCAGCTTCGCCATGTCCACCCCGCTCGGGCAGTCGATCTTACAGCCCTTGCAGCCGATACAGAGGTCGAGCACCTCGGTGACGAACTCGTCGGTGAACTGTTCGTCCGCCGGTAGATCGCCGCTCATCGCCTGACGCAGCATGTTCGCTCTCCCCCGGGTCGAGGTGATCTCCTCCTCGGCCGCCCGGAACGTCGGACACATCACGCCCCCCGTGGTCCCCTGCGGGCCGCGACAGCCCCCACAGCCGTGACAGAGCTCGACCATACCCTGAAAGCCGTTCTCGTTCTCCCAGTTCAACACGGGATCGAAGCCCGCGTCGAACTCGTAGTCGGGGTCGAACCGGAGGTTCTCGGTCATCGCGATGTCGCCGCAGACCTGGCCGGGGTTGAGCAGCCAGTCCGGGTCGAACGCCGTCTTCAGCTCCCGAAAGAGCTCGAAGACCTCGTCACCGTAGAGCTTGCGGTTCCACTGGGTGCGTGCCCGGCCGTCGCCGTGCTCGCCGGAGACCGACCCGCCGTACTCGACGACGAGGTCGGTGACGGCGTCCGCGATCGCCTCGAACGAGGCGAGCCCGTCGTCGGTTTTCGTGTTGATCAGCGGCCGGATGTGGAGCACGCCGGGTCCGGCGTGGGCGTAGTAGCTCGCGAACGTCCCCTCGGCCTCCAGGACATCCTCGAACCCCTCGACGAACGCCGGGAGGTGCTCGGCCGGGATCGCGGTGTCCTCGATGAACGCGATGTGTTTCTCGTCGCTGGTGCGCGAGAGCAGGATCGGGAGCCCGCTCTTTCGCATCTTCCAGAACTGCGCGCGCGTGGTCGGGTCGTGCGCCTCCATCGCGGTCGTCGCCTCGACCGCCGCGTCGGTGGTCTCGGCCGCGCCCTCGCTC